>CAISTY010000023.1 GCA_903888515.1 Akkermansiaceae bacterium
AACAGGAACAGGTCCACACCATCGAACCTCACACCGTTGACCTCCGCGCGGGCGGTGAGGTCGAGCATCGTATCGAGGTCAATGCAGGGCTCGGCACCGGGGCTGCCCTTGCCGACCAGTCCCGGCCACATGGCATTGTGAAGTTTTGGATAGTTGTTCATGGGGGTTGTGGGTGGCTAATGCTTGAAAAAAACCATCAATATTTCCGGCACGGGGTCAAATCTTTTGTTGGGGAGCGCCGGAATGGCTCCGCACCCGCCGCTCGGTCGGGCTTTGCGCTTGAAACCGGCAGGCTAGCGGGTAGGGTGGAGGGCGTCACGTTTGACGATCCCATTCATTATGAAAGAAATTGGCGTAGGAATTCTGGGTTTCGGGACAGTCGGAGCCGGTGTGGTGGAAGGTTTAATCAAGAACAGCCGCCTTATTGCAGAGAGGATAGGCGTGAAGCCCGTCTTGAGAAAAGTGGCGGATATTGATCTCAAAACCGATCGCGGGATCAGGATTAACAAGTCAATCCTGACATCCGACGCCGAATCATTGATCAACGATCCGTCGATCGACATTGTGGTGGAACTGATCGGCGGAACGAAGATCGCACGCAAGTTCATTCTGCAGGCGCTGTCACGCGGCAAGCCGGTGGTGACCGCCAACAAGGCTCTTCTGGCCGAACACGGGGCGGAGATCTTCGCCGCCGCTGCCGCGAACAACACCGAGGTGTGCTTCGAAGCGAGCGTCGGAGGTGGCATCCCCATCGTCCGCGCCCTGCGTGCAGGACTCGTCGCTAACCACATCGACAGCATGTACGGCATTCTCAACGGCACCTGCAATGCCATCCTGACCCGGATGGACGAGGACGGCATGAGTTTTGACGACGCGCTGCGGCAAGCACAGGCCGCCGGCTATGCCGAGGCGGATCCGGGACTCGACATCGACGGCATCGACACCGCCCACAAGGCGGCGCTGCTGGCATCGCTGGCCTACGGGTTTCACGTCCCCATGAAACAGATCCGCATCGAAGGCATCCGTGGGATCGCCCAGACGGATATTGAGAACGCGCGGAGTCTCGGTTACAGGGTGAAATTGCTGGCGGTGATCAAGAATCATCCTACGGGAATCGAGATCCGGGTGCACCCCACGCTGATTCCTATCAGCCACATGCTCGGGTCGGTGAATGGTGTTTTCAACGCGATCATGGTGGAAGGCGATGTGGTTGGCCAAACCGTCTATTACGGACGTGGTGCGGGCCGCTATCCCACCGCCAGCGCGGTGATCAGCGACATCGCGGACCTCGCCGGAAAGCTGGCTGCGGGCGGCACGGACAACCGCCCCCCGGCCCTGGCCTGGCAGAAAAAGCCGTGCAAGTTCATGGAAACCGGCCAGGCAAACGTGAGATACTACCTGCGCATTTCCATCCCGGACAAGGCGGGCACCCTCGCCAAAGTCGCCACGATTCTCGGTCGGCACCATTTGAGCATCGCCTCGGTCATCCAGCAGGAGAAGCATGCCGTGTGCGGCAAACATGTCACGGTGATCATCGTCACCCATGAGGGACATGAAGCGAACTTCCAGGCCGCACTGCATGACGTGAACAAGATGGGCATCGTAGGTCATAAAACCGTTAGCATGAGGATTGAGGATCTCGGTGTGGCGAGATCCTGAGGATTGCAGAACGGGGAGCGCACGCTTCCAGCGTGCCCCCTGCCGCGTCCCGCGGCAGGGATCTTGGTTTGATGCGACTTGGCTTCCGCTACCCACGATCTGCGATCTGAAGACGACAGGCCGGATGCCCGGCGCGGGACGTTACCACCGGCTCCATCTCATGATGGCAGCCGGGGTAACGGTTAGACAACTTCAGTTAGACGACTTCACTCTTCGCTTCGGCTGTCGCCTCAGCGTTCTCGGCCACGGTTTCCACCGGAGCATCGGGCATGGAATCCTCTGGAGCATCGGGCATGGAATCCTCTGGAGCATCGGGCATGGAATCCACTGGGGCTTGGGGCGCATCGGCGACCGTTTCCACGATGGTCTGGATGACGGGTTCGGCGGCGGCGGTCTCCACGGGCGCTGCAGCCACGGCATGAGCTGGACGCGGGGCGACGACCACCGGGCGCTGGGAGCGTTCGGAGCGTTCGGGGCGTTCATCGCGGTCCTCGCGTTCGTCCTGGCCTTTGGATTTGGCACCGGAAACGGTGAGTTTACGGCCCATGAACGGTTGGTCGTGCAGCACCTCCACGGCACGCATGGCCTCGTCCATGTGGAGCATTTCCACAAAGCCGTAGCCCTTCGAACGATGAGTGCTGCGATTGTAAACGATTTCGACGTTGCGGACCCCGCCGATGCCCTTGAAGAGCTCTTGGAGGTCTTGTTCGGACACCTCGTAGGACAAGTTGCCGACATAGACGCGGGGGGATTCCACAGTGGACCGGTCACCGCCGCGGGCGCGTTCGCCTCCGCGTCCACCCCGTTGTGCGGAACTGCCGTCGGGTTTATCGACGGACGGGCCTTCACTGGTGCGGGCATTGCGGATGTTGGATTTGGCCGGACGTGCTTCCACCTGAGGATGGATATCCCCGGGTGGGCGCTCCCTGCGGGCCGGTGGCGCGGGCTCCTTGTAGAGGCCGATGGCCTTGAGGAACTTCTGCCACCAACTCAGTTGGGCCGGTTTGACAGAACGCACGGAACGCGGATTCTGCGGACGGAACTCTTCCGAACGGTTCGCGTTGCGGCCCTCGCGGGGCTCGCGCTCGTCACTACGGCGGTTGTCATGTTGTTGCTGATTACGGTTTCTACCGCCGCGTGAACGGCGGCGCTGGCTGTCTCCCGACTGACGGGAATGGTGTGTTGCGTTTGACATTTTTTTTGTCACATGGGTCATGGTTGCAGGCGGTCCGGCGCGATGGACTTGGAAAGCCCCGCAGTGCTGGAAGCACTTGATGCGGACCGGCATGCATCCGACAAACCGGCTTTTTGGTGCCGGGATGGAGCCCCGCAACGGCTTGCGGAAAGGAACCCCACCTTGTCAGAGCAAACCGGCCTGCGCCGCCGCCCATGAGACAGGAAGTTCCGGTTTCCGCAACCCCCCGGTCGATTTCACCACCCGTAGGAAAGGCGTGGATCGTTAAGCACTCGACCGGATCTGGACTCTGGAGGTTGGAAAAACCTGCTCGCAGGAGAGATTACGGGCTTTCCACCGTTTGGCAAGACCGGAACGCGACCACGCGCATTTTCCTTTGTTGATCCTTCAAGTTGGCCTGCCATTTCGCAATTTCCGCGCGGACATTGCGGATCGAGGGTGAACCGGGATTGGTGCGGGCGGCGAGGGCGCGCTCCAGCGAGAAAACCAGTTTGGCGTGCGGGCCGAAGGCGGGGTCGATGGTGGCGAAGTCGAGTTGATTGAGCGGCGTGCCGGTGCGGATGGCCTCGGCCACGGCTTTACCGACGAGTTCGTGCGCGTGGCGGAAAGGCACTCCATTTTGGACCAGATCATCCGCCAGATCGGTGGCTAACAGCATCGGGTCGGCGGCTGCGGCGTGGCAGTTTTCCTCACGAATTTCCATTGCGGCAATCATCTCGGTGTTGACGGCCAGAATCAGGCTCAGGGTGTCCACCGAATCGAACAACGGCGGCTTGTCCTCCTGCAGATCGCGATTATAGGTCAGTGGCAGGCCTTTGAGGGCGACTAACAGGTTGAGCAGGTTGCCGACGAGCCGGCCGGTTTTGCCGCGCGTGAGTTCGCAGACGTCGGGGTTTTTTTTCTGTGGCATCAACGATGAACCGGTGGTGTGCGCATCGGATAGCGTGGCAAAGGCGAACTCGGCGGTGCACCACAAGATCAGATCCTCACTCAGGCGTGACAGGTGAACACCACAAAGAGCGATGCCAAAAAGCAGCTCGGCGATGAAGTCGCGGTCGGCGATGGCGTCCATCGAGTTGTGGGTGATGCCATCGAAACCAAGCTCGGCGGCGATGGCACTGCGGTCGAGATTGAGGGTCGATCCGGCCAGCGCGCCGGAACCGAGCGGCGAGACATTGAGGCGCTTGCGGCCATCGGCGAGGCGGGATTTGTCGCGTTCGAGCATTTCCACGTAGGCGAGGAAATGGTGGCCGACGGTGACCGGTTGGCCGCGCTGGAGATGGGTGTAGCCGGGAATCACGGTGGCGGCGTGTTTCTCCGCACGATCCAGCAGGGCTGTCTGCAAGCCCGTGATCGCATCTAACAGAGCATCGGTTTCCTTGCGGCAGTAGAGGCGCGTGTCGGTGGCGACCTGGTCGTTGCGCGAGCGGGCGGTGTGGAGTTTGGCGCCCGCCGGACCGATGCGGCGCGTCAACTCCGCCTCGATGTTCATGTGGATATCCTCCAGCGAATTCTTGAACTCGAAGGTGCCGGCGACGATGTCCGCCTCGATTTCCCGCAGGCCGCGTTGGATGTCGGAAAACTCCTGGTCCGTGAGCAAGCCGGCCGTGAGTTGGGCGCGGGCATGTGCGATAGACCCGGCGATGTCGTGCGGGAACAAGCGCCAGTCATGGGAAATGGATTCGCCGAACTGTTGGACCAGTGACGATGAGTCTTGGGAGAAGCGGCCTTTCCACATGGCGGTAGCGGATGTTGAGGGGTTGGGCCGCACCTTGGATGACGCAGCACGGACATTTGAACCCGGACCCGCCCACATGGAAACGATAAAAATCGCGGGATCTCCTGGGTTGGAATGCCGGGCTCGTCGCATTCATCTCCCGCACCGGTCCCAATCCGCCCAAAACCGTGATGTCTGCACCGGGTCCGGGATGATTTCCAGCAGAACTGGCTTCCCGCCGGGTTCGAAGCGGTCGAAATCATCCGCGCGGCGGACGCGCAGGTGGTCCATGCCCCACAACAGGGCCATGCCTGCCAGATCGGCGGCGTGCGGATTGATCAGGCATTCGGCGGCGCGCGGACTCAAAGAACCGAGGCGCTCAATCCGCGCGAAAATTTTCCCACCGCCATTGTTGATCACGGCGAGCACGCGGCCGGCGCAGTTGACCTGGCCGAGCACGAAGAGTGCCGCGAGATCATAGATGGCTGTTAGATCGCCGACCACCGCCCAGGTATCGCTGACATCGGCGGTCCATCCGAGCCAGGTGCTGATCTGGCCGTCGATGCCATTGACCCCGCGGTTGGCCCGCACGGTCGGTACCGGTCGCGCCCATTGGGCGAAGAGATTCCATTCACGGATCGGCAGGCTGTTGCCGAGAAAAACCCCGCCGCCGATAGCCGCATAGTGGGACAGGACACGCACCAGCGCGGGTTCACTATCAGGATAACACTCTAACAATTCAGCGGTGCGCGCGGCCCGCGCGGCGGCGCCTGCGAGCAGGTCGAGCGCGTCATCGACTGCTGTGATATCGCCCAAGGCCGCAATCACCCGCTGCAACGGTCCGCGCGTGACGTGGCACTCGCGGGCCAGGCCGGGCAGGCCGTTGCGGCAAACCGACCACACGGCAACATCGGGCAATTCCTCGAGATCGCGCCAGAACCTACCGCTAGGGACCTCGCCCAAGCGGAGTATTTTCCCGGGCGGACGCGCCTTGAGGATGCGGTCCGCGTCGTGGATGGCGAGCGCTTGGAGGGCTTCTCGCAGGCCGCTGGTGGCATCGGCGACGAGTGGCGCGCCGAAATCCCGGCAGAAATGGAACACCTCCTCCTGTTCTTCGGGTTCCAGCCCGCCTATCAGAACGACGACGCCCCGATAGAGATCCTCGCGCAACCAGCGGGCGAGTGCCGCCACATCGAGACGGTCCTTCGCCGGGGCAAACGAGCCGCAGGTTTGCTGTGAGAAATCCTCCTCTCCCGTTAGAAATGATTCGTCGCATTCGACGTTGAGGTGGAGCGGCCGTCGGCCATCCCATGCGGGGAAATCCCCCTGCCAGGCATAGCTGCCAAACAGGCCCGGTTGCTCGATTGCCTGTGGTGCGCCGGTACCACGGAAGGCAGCCGGTCGATCGGCGGTGATGGCCACCAGCGGCCGCGCTTGGTAATGCGCTTCGATCACCGCAGGCAACAACTCGGCGGCGGCGGTCCCGCTGGTGGTGACCACGGCGCAAGGATGGCCGGTTTCCATGGTGCGTCCGATGGCGAAAAAACCGGCGCTGCGTTCCTCGAAGTGCCGCCAGATGCGGACGCGTCCCGCCGTTTCCGCTCGGGCGAGGGCCTCGACCAAGGCGGCGTTGCGCGCGCCGGCGCAGACCACGAATTCGTACACCCCCGCCCGAAGGCAACGGTTGACCACATCCAGCGCCGTATCCCATGCGTTCACGCCGTCCGTGTTAGCTCATGGCGAGGGAAATGTCCACGCGTGGAAATTGAAATCCGCACGGCCCGCGTTGGATCGCCCGGCTGTGTTGCCGGAGTCCGCTCGATGGCTTTGCTTCCAGCGAGGCTTCGCTTCAGACCCAGAAGACGCAAGACGAAGAATTTGACCTAACGACAACACATTCCCGGTTTCGAGGATCCTAACGGAATTCCACATCGTTGCCAACACGGGTGAGCAGACTGATTTCCTCCATGTCCTCGGGCCGCAACAAAATGCCTGCCGCGGGTTTGGCACCGGAGCCATCCCACCCGCAGATCTCCACCACAGGCTTGGCGAGCTGGATCACCTTGCCCGCGGCCCGGTAATCCTTGGATTGTGGCTGGACCCTGCGGCTATCGATCTCGGCCGACTTGGCACTGATGGTGGTCTTTGGGGGCGTGCGTGCCAGGGTACCGAGGTGGAGAATAGGATATTCGCGGATGAAGCGCCCACCGTCCCACAAGGAAAGTGATTTGCGCCGCGACTCGATCAGCAAACGCAGATCTAACGGCATCACGACGAGTTCGTCCCCCGGATGAATGCGCCGCAGCTCCATCATCGCGTTGAGATACATGATGCAATCAATGGTCGTCTTGTATTGGGCGGCGATGGCCAGCAAGGAATCCCCGCGTTTGACCACATGGATTTGTTTTCCCTCCATATGGGTGGTGGAGAGGATTTCATCAAGGTTCATCTCGCCGACAATGCGGCGGGCGACGGGCGCGGACGACGAGGCGGGGAAAATATTGACAATCGCTGTGAGTTTCTCGCGGGCTGCGGGGAGTTTGCCCACTGCTAACAACTCGTGGGCTGTCTGAAACGCCTTTTCACCGGGGTCGATGTCGGGCATTTCAGCGGCCTCGAGCATGCGGGTGACGTCGTTTTCCGGCTGGTTGTTGGTGAAGTGTACCGGGTTGGGAATGATTTTCGAAAAGATGCCGCCGAGGGGCGAGACGACCACATGATAGGCGAACATGCCGGTAAATATCATGACAGCCATGACACACACGGCGGCGAACAACTTGCAAAGCGTCCAAAAACTCATGGTTGGAAACATCGCATCTCAGATGAGCCCTCGCCGTCTGAAATCAAACGCGTTGATCTCATGGGAACGCAGGATCATTTCGAAGGAAAACTTGAGCAGCGAGATTTCCCATGCGTCGTCAACTCCCTCGATCACGGCGCGCGCCGGATTACCGGTGCGGCGGAGTTCTTCGAGCACGCGTTCACGCACCGCTTCGATCGTGTCATGGATGATTTCCTCGTGAACCTGACCCCGGCGGAATTGAAATCCATACTGCAGGAATGCGAGATCCTTGCCTTCAGCGCGGAATTTTTCCACCATCTTGTCAAAACGCGCTCTGGCAGACGGGTTGAATCCTTCGAGTTCGATCTCGCGGTAGGCTTCCGGTCGCAGGATTCTTGGTCGTTGGGCTTCCACCTCGCCGGTGCGGATACGGACCTCGCCGGTGCTGTCCATCAGTTCGCTGAGCAACTGGAACTCGAAACGCGTCTCACCGAAGGTATCAATCCGGTGGTCCGGTTCGTGCAGAACCCGGGTGGTTGCGAGCGCATAGTGGATGTCGTCTTGCGAATGCATGGGCATGGGAGTATCACCCGGATCTGGCACAATGCAAAGAAAAGGCAAAGGGCGGACACCGTTGGGGAGTCCGCCCTTTCAAAATGTGTTCACTCGGCGGCTCAGCTTTGTTGGTTGGTGATGTAGGTGACGACGTCACCCACAGACTGGAGTTTCTCCGCTTCTTCATCGGGCACTTCGATCTCGAATTCTTCTTCAAAGGCCATGACGAGTTCGACGGTGTCGAGCGAGTCGGCCCCAAGATCTTCGACGAATTTGGCTTCGAGAGTCACTTGGTCAGCGTTGACGCCAAGTTGGTCGACGATGATATCCTTTACACGGGCTTCAATACTTTTATCTGACATGTGTTGCTGTGGTTGTTGGTTGGCGTTGCAGGTGCTTATCGCTTGTCACCCCGACTTTGCAACCCCGAAAACAAAAGAGAAGAGCAAAATATTTTGAAAAGTGGAAAATCCGTGGGTTTCATACCCCGGATTTCACCTTTCGGTCATGTCCTTGTCCGTCGGGGCGGCAACCGGGGCAACCGGGAAAGCGGGAGCGTATTCGATGATTTCACCGGTAAATCGTGCTCGGACGTGCCTCATCAAGCGCTCGGCGGGTTCGTCGTTGTCCTGCTTGAATCCGCCATAGGTGAGACCGTCAATGCGGATCCGGCCTTTACCGGCGGTTCCGTCGTAATCCAGGAATGCCAATCCCTTGGTCTCCCACTTGCGCAGATCGAGCAATTTGAGGTCGGTGAAGGGAATCCGACGCCCCTGCTGGGTGGTGATGGCCTCGTCATCCACGGCAATCGAGCGGCGCAGCGTGCGCAGCAAGACAAATGCGGCCGCTGCCGCCAACGCCAGGCAGACCCAGCAAACTTTCCACTGGTCCTTGATCTTGCGGGCGTCGTAGGGCGCTTCCTTGGGCGTGGCGTCCAGCCCGCGTTCCTTCGAGTATTCACGCCACAGGAGGTTCCATTGCAGCGGCTTCATCCGCGCGTAGTCGTGGAGAATTGCCGGCCACGGCATCGGCAACTCGAGCGAAGCGGGCAGCAGGGTGCGGTCTTCTGGAAAGTTCACCGATTGTTTGGCCGCATACGCTTGCCATGCTTCCGGTGTCAGTGAGCCGTCCGCATTCATCCGGGCAAACTCCTTGTCTGCCTGCTCGAATGTCCGGTGAAGATAAAAAACCTCGTTCTTTTTCCGGTATCCCGTGGAACCGTCCAGATAGAACATAGCCGCAAAGATACTGAACATCACCAGCATCACCAGCGCGCGAAACAAAAACCAGGGGGTCGGCTTGCAGACAATCGATTCGGGGGCATTCATGGTTTGCCATGAAACAATACGCCCACAACGCAATTGGCAAGCCAAACCGTCTCAAACCATCCCCAAAAATAATTTCCCTGCATTATGACTTGTCGTTCGTGCCCGCCTTGGTTACTGCAACCCCGCCATGCCAATCGCAACTCCCGCGCAATATCGCGCCATGTTAGACGCCGCCCAAAAAGGCGGCTATGCCTACCCCGCCGTCAACATCACCTCGATCACCACCATCAACGGGGCACTTCGTGCCTTCGCCGAGGCGAAATCCGACGGAATCATCCAAATCTCCACCGGTGGCGGCAAGTTCGCCTCAGGATCCGCCGTCGGCGATGAGGCCTTCGGGGCGATCGTCCTCGCCGAAGCCACCCATCTGCTGGCGGAGAAATACCCCGTGCTGATAGCGCTCCACACCGACCACTGCCAGCCCGGCAAGGTCGATTCCTTCCTCCGGCCGTTGCTGGAAGCCTCGCGCAAACGCCTCGCGGATGGCAAAGGCCCATTGTTCCAAAGCCACATGTTAGATGCGTCCGAACTCCCGCTGGATGCCAACATCGCCCTCTCGAAGGGACTGCTCAAAGAGTGTGCCGAACTGGGCATCATCCTCGAAGTCGAAGCCGGCGTCGTCGGCGGTGAGGAAGACGGCCATGACACCTCCGGCGTCGCCGCGGAAAAACTCTACACCACACCGGCGGACATGCTGGCCGTTTATGAGGCGCTGCAACCGATCGGCCGCTTCCTCTTCGCCGCCACCTTCGGCAACGTCCACGGCGCCTACAAACCCGGCGCGGTGAAACTCAAGCCCACCATCCTGCGCGACGGCCAGAAAGTCGTCACCGACAAACACGGACCGGCTGCGGAAATGGATCTCGTTTTCCACGGCGGCTCCGGTTCCGACCTCGCCGACATTCGCGAAACCCTCGACTACGGCGTGGTGAAAATGAACATCGACACCGACACCCAATACGCCTTCACCCGCCCCATCGTCACCCATATCTGCCAGAACATAGAAGGCGTGCTCAAGATCGACGGCGAAGTCGGTGACAAGAAAAAATACGATCCGCGCACCTATCTGAAAGCCGCCGAAATCGGCCTTGCGAACCGCCTCAAGGTGTCCTGCGACGACCTGCGCTCCACCGGAAATACGATCTGCGGCAAAGTCTGATGGCTATCTAACGACGGGCGGCCTTGGGTTTCCAGGGCCGCTCTCTGGCTTGCCCCGCAGATCCCCTTGTTTCAGTCTCCGGGTGGCCGTGCAGGAAACTGCCACCGCACGACCTTCATCCCCCACCCTTCAGATTGCCGTTCCTCCTTTTCCCATGTCCGAGCAAAAAACACCGCAGGATCACCCGCTGGCCAACATCCTGATCAATGTGCTCGTCCCGGTGCTGATCCTGAGCTACCTCAGCAAGGATCCGGCGCTGCAGCAACAACTCGGAAAAATCGCCAAACCCTGGCACATCGGCCCGCTCAAGGCGATGATCCTCGCCCTCACCCTGCCCGTCGGCTACGGCATCTGGCATTATGTGAAAACCCGCAAAGGCAATTTTTTCTCCGCTCTCGGCCTGGTCTCCGTGGTGCTTTCCGGCGGCTTGACGCTCTATCTCTGGAATGCGAACGGCACGGTGAAATCCAACGCCGGTTTTCTTTTCGGCCTCAAGGAGGCGTTGATCCCGCTGGTCCTTGGAATTGCCGTTCTCACATCACACCGCTCGGCCAGTCCCTTGATCCGCGTATTCCTCTACAATGATACTCTTTTTGACATCCCGAAAATCGAAGCCCGCGTCACCGAGATTGCCGCGCACGACGGATACCATCGACTGCTTCTCGGCGCCACCAAACTGTTCGCCGCATCCTTCTTTCTCAGTTCGTTGATGAACCTCGGCCTGGCGCAGTGGTTTTTTCACGGCTTCGATGCCACGGCCATCGACGCCCTCGAGCAATACAATGCGATCATCGCCAGAATCACCGGTTGGGGATTCGCGGTCATCGGCGTGCCCATCGTCATTTTCCTCGGCTTCACCTTGCGTTATCTGCTCAAGGGACTCGAAAAACTAACAGGCTTCGGCAACGATGACCTGATGTGTCCCCGCTGAAGAATAAACCGGGCTTCCCGTCCCGACATGCCGCGCTTGGCGCAACACCTGTGGCATCAATCCACCAGATTGTCCACGCGTTGCGCCAATTCGATATCGACGTCGGTCACTCCACCGACGTCATAGGTGGTGAGTTTCAACAACACCTTGGTGTGGCGGATCGTGATCTCCGGGTAATGTTGCGCCTCTCCCGCAATCTCTGCCAGATCATTCACGAAATCTATGGCATCATTGAACTCCTCGAACTCAATGGTCCGGGTAATCGCATTTTTTTCATGCTCCCACTCGGGGCATTTTTTCAGCGCGGCGGTGAGGTCGTGGGTTTCCAGAAGATCGGACATGTTTTGAAAGCGGAAAATTCTCCGGCGCAAGATTGCGGCTACGCATCCGATATAGGCAAGCCCGTTTCCGCAGTTTTTGAAAATTTTCCATCCTCAAGTTGCGCTTGCCGCATGATGGGCGTAGAATCACCCCCATGAAAAGAATTCTCACGCTGTTGTCGCTCGGACTGATGTGTGCGTCCTGTGTTCCCTCCACCCCCCAATTGCGCATCCAGCGGGAGCCGCAGAAATTCGCCGCCCTCAGCGAACGCCACAAGGCTATCGTGCAACAAGGGCAGATCACCCGCGGAATGACCCCAGACGCCGTCTATCTGGCATGGAATGCTCCAACCAGATCCTTCCAAGGAGCCCAAAACGGCAAGATCACCGAGCGTTGGGACTACGCTTCATCCTATCCAGTCCAAGTCACGAATTTTTACGGTTCCTATGGCTACGGTTACGGCAGACACGGGTACTCCGGCTGGGGCTTCGGCATCGGACCGGAAATCGCCTATGTCCCCTATCGCATCGCCTCGGTCTGGTTTATCGACAACCGGGTCGATGCTTGGGAACGGGCAAAATAATCCGGCTGGTCGTTCAAAGGCGCGCCCATGCCCTATGGGTGCGAGTTCGCCCCCAACTACGGATTCCACACCGGTCTATCAGTAAACGCGCGGCCGTCCGGAAGTCTTCACCCTATCATCAGACGGAGCGCCAGGGCTGCCAGAGCGGTACCGAATAGCCCGTCGATCCAGCCGGCGGCACGTTCGTAACGCGCCCGCAACGGTCGCCATTGCAACAGCACCACCCACAGCGACCACAACCCGATGCCCAGCCCCACCACCACCCCCCAGATGGCCATCGGCCACCAACCCGGATGCGGATGACTCCCCGCGAGAAATGGCGCACACACGGCTGCTAGAAACAACGGCACCTTCGGATTGAACAAATTGCACAGCAACCCGCGCACAAACGGCGGATGGCAACTGGCCTTGGCGGCGGGCGCATGGGGCAGACCGGTGCGCCATGCGACATACGCCGACTGCAACAATCCGCAGGCCAGCCATAGCAGGTAAAGCGCCGCCACCCATTGCAGCACCCAGCGCAGCATGGGAAATTTCAGGAACGCCACGGCCACTCCGCCCACCGCGATGGTGGAATGCACTGCCAGACCACAGGTGATTCCGCTCGCCATTTCCACGCCCGCCTTGGAGCCCTCGCGCAACGCCGTACGCGTCAACAACACCATGTCCGGCCCCGGACTGAACTGCCCGAGCACGATCAATCCCGCGAACATCCATAACTCGTTCGTCACTGTCACGGCCACATCCAATACTTTTAACCCCTAACATGCAACGGCGGATCTGTTTGGCTTCCTGGCAGGTCACCACAAGTCCGCCTGCGCTGGCGACACGCTGGCCGGTGCCGCTGCATGGGCGATCATGACGCCCCCGATCCACATGATCAATGCCGCTGTCAGATGCTGCATGCCAAGAGTACGCTTGCATCCGGGTGGGCACGATCGTATGAACCACACGCAGACCCACCATGAAACACAGCCTGCTAGCACTCGCCGTCCTTGGCGTTGCCGCACAATCACCATGTCCCTCCATGACTGATGAATCAAAAGTGCCGGCCTTCACACTGCCCGATGCGCTCACCGGCGTCGCCACGGCGCAACAGTGGCACGGAAAACGCCGGGCGGAGATACTCGAACTCTACCGCAGCCATGTCTTCGGCCACACGCCCGGAATTCCACCGCTGAAATCCGAAGTAGTCTCCTGCGACCAGCAGGCGCTCGGCGGCAAGGCGACCCGCAAGTTGTACCGGCTCTCGACCATGAACGACTCGTGGGGAATGGATATGCTCGTCTATTTGCCTAACAACATCGCCGGCCCGGTACCGTTGTTCCTGAGCATGAACTTCGACGGCAACCACACCATCTCGACCGATCCCGGCATTCCGATCCGCGACCAGTGGACGTGGAACAAGAAGACCAACAAAGAGGAATTGCTTCGGCCCGCCGAGGACACGCGCGGCAATAGCGCGGACCAATGGCCGATTGAGTTGATTCTGGCGGGCGGTTACGGCGTGGCGACGGTGGCACGCGCGGATGTCGAGCCGGATTATGAGGAAGGATGGAAACACGGTGTGCGCGCGGTCTATCCCGGCGATTGGGGATGCATCGGCGCGTGGGCGTGGAGCTTGAGCCGCGCGCTCGATTGCTTGGAAAAAGACGCTGCTGTGGACGCACGTCACGTGGCGCTTGTCGGCCACTCGCGTCTTGGCAAGACGGCGCTCTGGGCGGGCGCGCAGGACGAACGTTTCGCGCTGGTGGTCTCCAACAACTCCGGCGAAGGCGGCGCGGCTATCACACGGCGTTGTTTTGGCGAGACAATCGCTTTGATCAACAAGAATTTCCCGCACTGGTTCTGCGCCAACTTCAAGAAGTACAACGACCGCGAGAATGATTTGCCGGTGGACGCGCACATGCTGGTGGCGTTGAGCGCGCCCCGGCCCGTGTACGTGGCGAGCGCGTCGGAGGATTGGTGGGCTGATCCGAAAGGTGAGTTCCTCGCCTGTGTGAATGCCGACCCGGTCTATCGGTTGCTCGGCACCGATGGCTTCGGCGTGGATGCGATGCCACCGGTCAATACGGGCGTGGGCAAGATCATCGGCTATCATTGCCGCGAAGGAAAACACGACATCACCGGGTACGACTGGAAACAGTACATGGCGTTTGCCGATGCCCATTTCAAGAAGGTCTATGCGGTGTATTTCGGCACCTATACGAAGGGCAGGAGCAAGGGGATTTACCGGTCGCTGTTCGACGTGGTGACCGGCAAACTCGGCGAGCCGGAACTGTGCGCGGAGACGTCCAACCCCTCGTTCCTCGGAATTCATCCGAACCATAAGTTCCTCTACGCGGTCGGCGAATTGGCGGATCAACAAGGCGGCGCGGTCAACTCATTCGCCATCGAACCGTCGGGCAAACTCACGCTCCTGAACCAGCAGTCATCCGTCGGTGCCGGCCCGTGTTACGTCGGCGTGGACAAGGCCGGGAAAAACGCGCTTGTCGCCAACTACAGCGGCGGCAGCGTCGCCGTGATGCCGATCCATAGCGACGGCAAACTCGGCAAAGCCTCGGCTTTCGTGCAGCATGCCGGCTCCAGCGTGAACCCGAAACGCCAGCAGGGGCCCCACGCCCACTCGATCTTCCTTGATGCTGACAACCGGTTCGCGTTCGCGCCCGACCTCGGCCTCGACAAGGTGATGATTTACCAGTTCGACGCGGCAAAGGGCACATTGACGCCAAACAACCCGGCCTTCGGCACCGTCGCTCCCGGATCAGGGCCGCGTCATTTCGCGTTCCACCCTAACGAAAAATTCGCCTATGTCATCAACGAGATGCTCTGTACCGTCACCGCATTCCATTACGATGCCATGCGTGGCGCGCTCAACGAGGTGCAGACAATCACAACCTTGCCGCCAGACGAGACCGTGCGGCCCGGCTACAGCACTGCCGAGATATTGGTGCATCCGAACGGCAAGTTCCTCTACGGCTCCAACCGCGGTCACGACACCATCGCCGTGTACACGATTGATATCAGGACCGGCAAGTTGACACCCGTGCAACACGCGCCAACGCTTGGCAAAATGCCGCGTAATTTCAATCTCGACCCGACCGGCCGGTGGCTGATCGCGGGACACAACAACTCCGATTTCGTCTTCGTCTTCCGCGTTGATCCCGCGACCGGCCAACTCACCCCGACCGGCCAGAGCATCGAACTCAGCATGACTGTCTGCGTGAAGTTCATGCCGCTGAAATAGCGACGTCTCCACCACCATGATCTGCCTCCACTTCATCTAACGCCCGGACGCCAGCGACCCGAACCCTCTCGATTGGGGATTGAAGAGGAAGAGATTGAGGATTGAGGATTGAAGAGGAAGATTTTGAAACGCCAAGGCGCCAAGCACGCCAAGGGATGCGGAAGAGATTGATGATTGAGGATTGATGATTGAGGATTGAAGAGAAGAGATTCTAACCGCAAAGGACGCGAAGGGACGCGAAAGGGAAGAGGCGGGCAGGATGCCCGCAGCACGGTCTGGGGCAGGATGCCCGAGCCACCAGGTCGGAAGTCGGAGGTCGGAGGAGGTAGGGCGTGGAGGGGACGCCAGCGCTCGAACCCTTGCGTAAGGGTGGA
>CAISTY010000024.1 GCA_903888515.1 Akkermansiaceae bacterium
CCTGCGCGAATGTCTGCCGGAATTTATCGCAGGTTTCCGCAAAACCAATCCGTTGGCGAAAATCATTTCAGAAAACCTCGATGTTGACAGGGCCGAAGGTTGGCGCCTAGCCTCGTGAGGGGAATTCCCCACTGTTGAGGATTAAACATTGATGCCAAAAATATACTAGGTACATTATTACAAAAGTTTAGAAGATACGTAGAATTCCAGTGCGATGCATGCAAATAAATCAATTTTAATTTTGGCTGTTACTGTCGTTGGTATTTCGCATGCGGATGAAGATAGGGAACCTGGTTTTTTGTCAATTGAGCGAGTCAATCAAATGCTTCAAAAGAAATCAGAAAGTCTTGAAGACGTATTTGGTCAAAACATTGGTTCGATGCAGATAGCAAGTAGTGTCAAGGCGGTCATGCTCGGAGAAATAGATGACCCAGGTGTTGAGAGATACCGTGATTTTCCTCTGAAGGGAAAATTTTTAGATGTCGATCCGCAGGTGGCAAAGCTGTTTTACAAGGAAAGCAATGTAAGCTTGGGTGCTGTGGGGAGCGCTAAACCTAAATTTGCTTTGATCTACCAAAGCGAACTGGCTGAAAAGAAGGTTGTGATCCTCATTGCGCCACCCGAAACGAAAGATTGTAAGATTTGGACCTTTAGGGAGTGCGTGACACAAAAGAGCGCTTTATTTGGGCCTGAGGTTGTTCCATTATTATGTGAAATATGGGAGACTTTGAAGGGTGAGCAAAAAAAGAACGAGAAAAAGTGAACTCTGAATTGAGTCATCATCATTCAACGGTGTCCAACTTTGGGGCCATGAGATGGAATAGATTTTGTCTGGGGTCAGTGTCTGGGGTCAGGAGTCCGCGCATAAATGGGGGTCAGTAAATGGGGAACCAGTCCTCGCGGATTCACATGCTGCTTGCATTGTTACGGGTTATGGAATACGCAAGGGCATGGCAAGACCTACAAGATTTCAATATCCCGGGGCGGTTTACCACGTGATGGCACGTGCTTGGGGTCAGTAGTATTAGATTGAATCAAGAGTTATTTTTACTATGAAGGCTACAAGGAAGGCAGTGAGACCTACTGGAATGAGGATGGGAACACTACAGTGCGGATTTCATGGTCTCATGGTGAACCCGTGCATGTCGAAATATACTCAGATGGTAACGTTATTGAACGACTAAGTGGCAAGGAGGCAAAGGACCGAGTAGATAGAGAGTTGATGTCTGGCGGCGTCTGCTCACCGTGAGCGCTGAGGATTGCTGGGGAATGCCCCATTTACGTCAGAACAGGTTGGGGCGCTCGCCCTGCGCGAATGTCTGCCGGAATTTATCGCAGGTTTCCGCAAAACCAATTCGTTGGCGAAAACATTTCAGAAAACCTCGATGTTGACAGGGCCGAAGGTTGGCGCCTAGTCTCGTGAGGGGAACTCCCCACTGTTGAGTACAATCAATAACCCTATGAACACACCCCCAACCTTACTCGCAACATTCCTGTTCGTCTTGGCGGCTGGCACCACACTCAGCGCTGCCGACTACGACTTCTTTGAGGGTGCAAGATACCCTGGTCCTATCAAGAAACCCGGCGTGGACCTGTACAATGTCAAGCTTGCCGGCGCGGACGATCCGAAGGCTTACGAGCGGCGCGAGGTCATCTGGTGGCCGCGCAAGGGCGTGGACATCATCGACGTGAAAGCGGGCATGCCGCTGCGGACGTGGACCCGTCGCGACGGGGAGCCGCCGCGCGGATTCAAGGCCCATCTGATAGGTTTTCGGGGCATCGGGAACAAGAACGGGAACCCGTACGGTGGCCCGAAGTACTATTGTCCGGCAGTGGTCCTGCGGCTGGAGGACGGCCGCAAGCGATGCTTCACGCGGGATTCGCTCGTCGAGGAGGACGAGAAGTACATTCTCGACCTGTACCTGAAAGAAATGGATCGGATACGGGCCACGTTGACCAACGAGAAGTACGAGCTGAGACCCGGCACGGATACGCAGTGGCCGGACAACGCCAAGCCCGGCGAGCCCGGCACAATGCGTGTTGAGAGTGCGCACTTTGTGTGGGTTTCCGGCTCGCAGCAGGCGCCAAGCGAGCAGCACAGCCCGTGGGTCAACCACGCCGAGCCGGAGAAAGCCCGTCTTTTCCGCGAAGGCGCCGTGACTTTTGCCGAGGACATGTGGGCCTATCAGGAATACGCCGGTGTGTTGATGCCATACTGGGACCGTCCGGAGCGGCACAAGTACGAGATCACCGTGGTGGGCACCTACCGGGACGGCTCCAAGTGGCTGCCGGGTTACGCTGGCGGCGGCTACGGCGGCTGCGGAATCAAACATTCCGGCGGCGGCCCCTGGAGCGGGCTGCTGATGCATGAGTGGGGCCACGGCATGATCAATCAGGGCGGCCTCCACGGCGAAATCCTGTCCGACTCCTGCGCGGTGATCGACGACCCGGCGGGGATGAGGCACCGCAACAACATCGCCCGGCCGTGGCGATGCTGCATACACGGCGCGTATGAGACATGCCTGCTCTTCGCGATCACGGGACAGGATCCGAACTGGGGTTATGCCATGGCCGTCACCTTGCCCGCCAGAAACGATGAGTCGATTTTCCAAAGGCTGGCGCGGCTGGGTGAGCAGCGCGCACTGTTCCCTAACGGCATCCGCGGAGCCGGCGACGTGGTGGGCGACTTCAGCGCCCGTCTGGCGGAGTTCGACTGTGAACTGCAGGCGGACCTCCGGCGGGCGTACACTTCCGTGAAGCGCAATGACCTGGAAGCGGTCGATCGCAAAGGCGGCTGGTACCGCATCCCGTGGGCGGAATCGCCCGAACCATTCGGCTCTAACATTATCCGCCTGGTTCCCGAAGCAGGAGCCGGCAAGATCGTCGTGGACTTCCGCGGTTTCCACGACCCGGACACGTTCGGTGACTGGCGCGCCTGCATTGTGGCCGTGGACAAAGCCGACAAGTGCCGCTACAGCCCGTTGTGGAATAAGGGAGTCATGGAGATGGAAGTACGGCCGGACGATACCCGGTTCTGGCTGACAGTTGCGGCCACGCCTACCGCATTGCCCGCCAACTGGTCCTTGTACGTCGGGCGTCACGCTTATCGGTATCCCTATGAGGTGAAACTATCCGGGTGTCGTCCCGGCACGCCACTCAACCTGCCGGCTGTGGCGGGCAAGCGGCATCCGAACGGCGGTGGCATGGTGGTTTCTTCCGCCGAGGTGGCGCCGACCGCCTATGTCGGGCCCGACGCCGTGGTTTTCGACGGAGCCAAGGTGCTGGATCATGCGGTGATCGAGGATTTTGCGGTTGTTAGGGGGGGGGTCACGGTGGCGGGCCATGCCAAGGTCGGGGGCCAGGCGGAAGTGTCCGGCAACGTTGTGATCGATGGCTATACGCGCGTCCTGCACCCGGTCAGCGTCAAGGACCAGAAGGATGCGCCCCATGAGGTTCCGCTGCGTCCGGAGCAGCAGAAAGACGACCCGCGGAAGCTCTGGGCCAACTATGCGATGGACCGGGAGGAAACCGAATTACTGGAAGACTGGTTCCGGTATAAGTCATTTCCTCAGGGTGTGTTCTTCGTGCTGAACCTCAACGGCCATCTCTACGGGCGGCCTGCTTTTGTCGTTGATGGCGACCATCGGGGTTTTCGTTTTGACGGCAAGACACAGTATGCCGAGGCTGCGCCGCACCTGGCCGATCTGGGTGAAATCACCGTGGACATCGGACTGAAATGGGAAGGCGGCGCAAACCAGGCGGTCTTCGATTTCGGCACGTCCGCGGACAACCGCATGGTCCTCATTCCTGCCGGTGCCTCAGGCAAGTTGGAACTGGCAATTGCCCGCGAAGGAAAGATCGAGCGGATCATCGCCGACACCGCGCTGCCCAAGGACAAATGGGCGCAATGCCGGGTCGAGATCGACGGCAAGAAGATCGCGCTGTGGATAGACGGTCGCAAGGCGGCGGAGAAAGCATCGGGCTTCCGTCCTGCGGATGTATATCTGCCGGGTGCGGAGAAACGCAACTTCATCGCAGCGGCCAGGGACGGAGCCGGGCATTTCAAAGGTTGCCTCGACCATTTGCGGGTGCATTACAAGGTGTATGGGGATTTTTCCAAGGAGCCTGTCCCCAGACGCCACGCGCCGCAGCGTATCAGCAAGGAGTTTATCGAGGACTACCGCAAGGAAATCGGCGGTGCCAAGGAACTCGAAGCCCTGGTAAACGCGAAACGGGAGCCGCTGGTCGCTTACTATCAGAAGACCAGGGGCGTGATGGATCAGCGGATCAGGGAAATCGACGAGGGCTCCGAGGCGGTGGCCGAGGCGCGCCGGAAACTCCAGGAACTCGAGAAAAAGCTCGAACAGCAAAACAAAGAACAGAGCGCCAAGTCCGACAAGCCGTCTGAAACGATCAAGCAGCAGACTGCCGCACTGAGTCGACAGATTATCGAAGCGAAGATGGCGGTCGATGCGGCCATCCAGGAAAACGGTGCACGGCACAGCCCGGAGCGCAGTTGGTTGGGCAATTACAGCCGGGCGGCCTTCAGCGGCCACTACAACTATCCTTATCATAGGTATATTCAAAAATGGGCCAGTCTTCAGGTCGGAGGCGGCGAGGAACCGCAGGAAGACCTGAACTCGCTCGAGGAGGTGTACACAGCCCAGGACGCGGCCAAATGGTACACGAAATGTGACTGGGAGTGGCTCATGCCATGGGAACAGGATCACTCGATTGACAAATTGCCACTGGTGAAGAAGTGGCTGGAAAGGGCGCGGGGAAAATAATCAGTAACCAGTAACCAGTAATCAGTAATTAGCAATTAGTAATCGGTCTGATCAGACCGATCTATCAAGGACGAGAGGAACGCCATGAATATACACACAGTTATGATTGCAGCATATGTGCTGCTTGCGGCACACACAGCACTCGCGGCGGACGACGTCGCCGCGCTGAAACAACTCAAGGCGGCGGACTGGACGGTGCCGGGCATAGGGATGAAGATGAAACTCGTGCCAGCCGGCACCTTTACCATGGGCAGTCCCAAGGAGGAAGCGGACCGGCGCGAGGATGAAGCGCGGCATGTGGTGACTCTAACCAGACCATTCTACGTCGGCGTTTACGAAGTCAGACAGAAAGAATACTACGATATCATGCTGCCCGACTTCGACCACGCAAGTTGGCAGTACTGGCGGGGGCCCCTGCATGTCGGTGCCGCATACAACTACAGGGATTGGCAGAACGGTGAAGGCGGCAAGCTGAGGCCGGACTACCCGATGGAGTGCGTGACATGGCACAAGGCGGTCGAGTTTTGCAAGAAGATCACTGCTCAGGAAGAAAAGGCCGGCCGCCTGCCTCAAGGTTACGTCTATCGCCTGCCCACGGAAGCCGAATGGGAATACGCCTGCCGGGCTGGTTCCAAGGGGCTCTATAACGTGGAGGGTGACCTCAAGAACAAGGATTATGTGAAGACCTTCGCCCATGCGGATGAAGCCGAGGCTTCCGCTGTCGGCAAGAAGAAACCCAATGCCTGGGGCCTGTATGACATGCACGGCAACGTGTATGAATGGTGCTTGGATTGGTACGGCCCCTATCAGAGCGGTCCAGTCACAGACCCGGCCGGCCCGGACGATGGCAAGAAGAAGGTGGGGCGTGGCGGATGCTGGTCCGGCGAAACGGGGCCATTCCTTCGTTCCGCCAGTCGCTACCAGTTCGATCCCGAAGTGAACTTCTATGCGATCCTGGGCTTCCGTGTCGTGCTGGCCTCCGCCCGGCACTAATGTGCGATACGCGGGTGCGCACATTGCCCGAGTCCTCGATCCGTATCGGGGCCAAAGCAAAGGATCTCGGTGATTGCATTTGGCACGGAACCCATGAGCACAAGAACCCCATATCAGGAGAAATCATTCTGCGGATCGTTCAAATTGTTTTTTTCGTGGTAGCCAGCCATTGAAATCCGGGTATGTTTTCCAACATCCCATCCACCATCATGAAGAAATCCACCCTCACTCCCAAAGTATTCGCCGAATTGAACCGCCAACTCAACCACGAGTTGAGCGCCGCACACGCCTACCAAGCGCTGTCGATCTGGTGTGCCGCCCGCAACTTCACCGGCTTCGCATCGTTCTTTGCCACCCAGGCGGGTGAGGAACGCGAGCATGCCGCCAAGATGATCGAGCACCTGCTGGATCGCGGTGCCACACCGGCACTTGACGCGCTGCCCGCGCCGCAAGGTGCTCACGCGTCGCTGCTCGACATCGCGCTGCATGCGCAGGCCATGGAAGTGGCCAATACCCGCGGCATTCATGCCGTTTACGAAGCGGCGCTCGCGGCCAAGGATTATCCCATCCAGGTTTTGATGCACTGGTTCATCAACGAACAAGTCGAGGAGGAGGCGTGGTGTGCCGCAATGGTCGACCGCGTGAAGAGCGCCTCCTGCGCCGGCAGCCTCGCCGATCTCGACCGCCACATCGTGCGCCTCCTCGCCGGCGACTAGCAGGAATCATCCACCACCTTGCCATGGCCGGTATCCGCTAGATCAACCTGCCGGCCAACCAAACCCCCTCATGCGTCCGCGCCAGAACATGATCTTCCCTCGCAATTACAAACCCCTTCACAGCGTCAAGGAAACCGAACACGCCATCAAGAACCTGAAGGACTTCGTCGAACTGAATCTCGCGACCGAACTGAATCTGAGCCGCGTTACGGCACCGCTTTTCGTTCAAGGCGGCACCGGCATCAACGATGATCTCAACGGCGTCGAGAGACCGGTGGCATTTCCCATCAAGGACATGCCCGGAGTGCGTGCGGAAATCGTCCAGTCGCTGGCCAAGTGGAAGCGCCTGGCGCTCGGTGACCTCGGCTTCAAGCCAGGGTATGGTCTCTACACCGACATGAACGCCCTCCGCCCGGATGAGACACTCGACAACACCCACTCGATTTATGTGGACCAGTGGGATTGGGAGCGCGTCATCACGCCCACTGAACGCAACATCGAGTTTCTCAAGAAAATCGTCTGCAAGCTATACTCGATCCTCAAACGCACCGAGCACTTCATCTACGAACGGTATGCGGACATCCGCCCGGAACTGCCGGAGGAAATCACCTTCATCCACGCCGAGGAACTGCGTGCGAAATATCCCGAACTGACACCCAAACAGCGCGAACACCAACTCCTCCTCGAGTGTGGCGCCGCCTTCATCATCGGCATCGGCGGCGATCTCGGCGATGGCACCATCCACGACGGCCGGGCACCGGACTACGATGACTGGTCCACCCCCACAGCGAAAGGGCGCCACGGACTCAATGGCGACATCCTGGTCTGGAATCCGGTGTTGAAGATGGCGTTCGAGTTGTCCTCCATGGGAATCCGCGTGGACCGTAAAGCCCTGCTGCGACAATTGAAAATCAGGGGTTGCGAGCAGCGGCGTGATCTGTTCTGGCACCACAAACTCCTCAACAACGCCATGCCATTGTCCATCGGCGGCGGTATCGGCCAATCGCGGCTGTGCATGTATTTTCTCCGCAAAGCCCACGTCGGAGAAATCCAAACCAGCCTCTGGCCGGACGCCATGATCGCGGCGTGCCGGAAACACAACATCGCGTTGTTGTAACCGGAATATTTCCGATAAACCGCTGCCAAAAAGGGCGTACATGCTTTCCTAACACCAAATTCTAACACCAAATTCCAACACTCCATGAAGCGCAGCATCATCCTGGCACTGGGCACGAGTCTGACGACCTCCGTGCTATCCGCCCCGACCGACGGCGGGGGCGATCAAATCATTGACGGCATCGGGGAAACCTCCTTGACCGCGCGCTACCTGTTCGCGGGCAACACCGACGACAGTTCCCGCAACCGGCACCACGGCACCGTGGTCACCGGCAAGAACGAAGCGAAAGCCGTCTTCGTCGAGGATGCGATGTTCGGCCGGGTGCTGGCGCTCGCGGGTGGCCGCGATGGCAACCATGTGAAACTGCCGGGTGCAACCTTGGCCGGAATTGACACCATCAGCGTGACCGGATGGGTCCAGCTTCGCAGCATCGCTCCAGACCAACGGATCTTCGACTTCGGCCGCAGTGGCACGCAGAATTTCTGGTGCGCACCCGCCGAAGGCAAACAACCGAATGTCGGATTCCGCGCCCGTATCACCCGCCACGGTGGAAAAGACGGGCAGACGACGGTTGCCGCCGAGCCGCTGCCGGTTGGACGCTGGATCCACATGGCGGTGGTGCTCGATCCCGCTAACAAAACATTCAGCCTGTACAGCGATGGCAAACAGGCCGCCCGCACCGACGGCGTCAACATGACGATCCAGGAGGTGCTCAACAAGGAGACCGTGGAAGAAAATCAATTGTTCATCGGCAAATCCCTCCAAGCCGGATCGCCTCTCAATGCCCTGCTGCATGATTTCCGGATTTATCATGTCGCCCTCACCGCCGAGCAGGTGGCCACCATCCGGGTCAATGCCATGCCTGTGGCGGCGCGGCTCGATGCGGACCTGGCGTCCCTCGATCTCGGGGATTTGCGCGAGCGCTCCGTGGCCATCGCCCTGCCCGCCCGCGGGCCCGCAGGATCGGTGCTGAGTTGGCAGTCGTCGCAGCCGCACATTGTCGCCGCCGACGGATCGGTCAAACGTCCGCCTAACAATCACGCGACAGCCACAGCCACGGTTACCCTCACGGTGAGCGCCACCCTGCAAAACGACAAGCGCAGCCGGGATTTCACCGTGATCGTGCCGCGCCTGCCCACCGCTGCGGAGATCATCGCAGCCGACAAAGAGGCGCTCAATCCCGGCGATCTCACCCAGGTGCAGGCGGAGCTGGTTCTCCCGACGCAAGGCAAACACGGCGCGACGATCCGCTGGTCGTCAAGCAACCCGGCGGCCATCGCGCCCACTGGCCAGGTCACCCGTCCCGCCGCAGGTCAGCCCGACGCCCCAGTGACTCTAACGGCCACCGTGGAATGCCAGGCTCAGACCACTACGCGGGTTTTCGAGGCGAAGGTGCTGGCCATGCCCGCCGACGCGGCAATCGTCGCCGCCGATCTGGCAGCCATCGTTCTGGACACGGCTGCTGCGGTTACGAAATCGTTGGAGCTCCCTGTTAGAGGAGCATCCGGTTTCAGCACGCTGGCATGGACCTCGAGTGATGCGGCGGTGATCAGCCCGGCCGGCGTGGTCACCCGTCCGGCTCTCGACAAGGGCTCCAAAGCGGTGCGGCTCACCGTGGTTGCCACACGCAACAAGGCCACCGCCACCCGCGAGTTCGAACTCACCGTGCGCCGGCTTTCCAACCGTCCCGTGCTGACCGGTGTGCCGGATATCGCGGCTACCACCACCCTCGGAAATCTGCCGCGCCTGCCCGTTTATCTGCCGGGAACCTATCAAAACAATGCCGCCGGCCCACAGGTGCGGGTGATTTGGCCGGCCCCTGAAAACAATCTCGAGGCACTGCGCCCGGGCACCTACACCGTGACCGGCCATGTTCCCGGCACCGATTTCCGACCAAAGGCGGTGGTGACGGTCAAGGCGGAGTCCGACGCCGAGCCCATGGAACGCCCGCCGCTCGCACTCGCACCCATCCCGCTGGGCGATGTCACGCTCGACAAGGACACCGATGGCATGGACACGCCGTTCATGCGCAACCGCGACAAGTTCATTGCCGGTTTGTTGGAATCCAACCCCGACAGTTATCTCTACATGTTCCGCCACGCGTTCGGGCAAACACAGCCTGCGGGGGCCAAACCGTTAGGCGGTTGGGACAGCCAGACAACCAAGCTGCGCGGCCACGCCAGCGGCCATTACCTCACCGCGTTGGCTCAGGCATGGGCCGGCGCGGCAGGCAACGAGACCGTCCGGGAACCACTCATGCGCAAGATGAACGCCATGGTGGATACCCTTTACGAGTTGTCGCAGAAATCCGGCAACCCGGCAAAACCCGGCGACCCGTCAACTGCGGATCCAGCGGCAGTGCCGTGCGGCCCCGGCAAACCGGGCTACGATACCGACCTAACAGACAGTGGCATCCGCACGGACTATTGGAATTGGGGCAAGGGGTTCATCAGCGCCTATCCGCCAGATCCATTCATCATGCTCGAGGCCGGCGCGACCTATGGCGGCGGCAACAACCAGATCTGGGCGCCTTATTACACTCTCGACAAGATCCTCAAGGGTTTGATCGATTGCCATGAGGCGGCTGGCAACACCAAGGCGCTCGACGTGGCCAAGGGTATGGGACTATGGGTCCATGAGCGCCTCAAGAAAATCCCTGAAGCCACACTCAACAGCATGTGGAACCGCTACATCGCCGGCGAGTACGGCGGCATGAACACCGAACTGGCGCGTCTGCACGCAATCACCAAGGACGAGCGCTTTCTGCATGCCGCCAGACTCTTCGACCACGTCCTGTTTTACCATGGCGACGCAAAGCGCAGTCACGGACTGGCGAAAAACGTCGATACCATCCGCGGTCGTCATGCCAACCAGCACATCCCGATGATCGTCGGCGCCCTGCGGATCTATGACGGCACCCACGATCCGGTTTACCACCGGATCGCCGATAACTTCTGGACCATGTCACGCAATAGTTATATGTATAGCATTGGCGGCGTGGCGGGTGCGGCCAACCCTAACAACTGCGAATGCAACACCGCGCAACCCGACTCGCTGTTCACCAATGGTTTCTCCACCGGCGGGCAGAACGAAACCTGCGCCACATACAATTTGCTCAAACTGAGCCGCGACCTGTTCATGCACCGCCAACTCGGTGCATACATGGATTATTACGAACAGGCCCTCTACAACCACATTCTCGCATCGGTGGATGAGAACACTCCAGGCAACACCTATCATGTGCCGCTGAATCCGGGCGCGGGCAAGGGTTTTGGCAATGCCCGCATGACGGGTTATACCTGTTGCAATGGAACAGCGCTGGACAGCAATACCAAGTTGCAGGATTCCATCTATTTCAAACACCGCCAGCAGGCCGCGCTCTACGTCAACCTTTACATCCCCTCCACCGTCACCTGGCGCGAGCGGGGTGTGACTGTCCGCCAGGCCACACGTTTCCCGTTCGCCGACACCACCACGCTGACCATCACCAAGGGCGGCGAATTCGACCTCCATCTCCGCGTCCCGCAGTGGGCGAAGCACGGGTTTTTCGTCCGCATCAACGGCAAGGATCGTCCGGTGGACGCCACGCCCGGAACCTATCTGAAACTCACCGGAACCTGGGCCGACGGCGATACCGTGGAAGTCCGCATGCCCTTTGGCTTCCGCCTCGAACGGGTGATGGACCAACCGAACATCGCCTCGGTTTTTTACGGCCCGATACTGCTCGCCGCCCACGAGGAAAACGCACTGCCCGCGTGGCGCAAGGTGGCCATCGACTCCGGCGATCTGGAGGGTTATCTAACGGGTGATCCCGCCACCCTCCGCTTCAATTTGGGACCACTCAAACTCAAGCCGTTTTTCCAATTCTACAACGAACGCTACTCGGCCTACTTCGACTTGCAGGAGGAGTAACACAGGCTTGGAATTGAATGCTTTCAGTCATGCTCAACTACCCCGATAACAATTTTTTGCCGGGCATGGTGATGGCCATGATGACCTGCCACGCCGCCGTCTTTGGGGTCCGCGCATTGCAACAATTCAACCAGTTCATTGACTCTTATCTCCAGTTTTCGATCACGCTTCACACCGCACACCAGGCGGCCCACTGAGCCAGGATGCCCCATGTGCAGCCGTGTGGCAATCCATTCGCACCTTCCAACTCCGCCACCAGCTCGACATCAAAAGCCGCGTCACCTATTCAGTTAGACTCAAAACAGAAACGACGAATGCCGTCCAATAAAGCCAGGGGGCATGACCATGCCAAATCTCGGGTCATGCCCCCTGCAACGTCATGGGCGCGGCTTTTTGAGTCCTCTGCCATGCCTCACAAAATCCCGGGATTTGGGGCAACGCCACGCCAGAAGGACGCTCGTCAACTTCATTTTCGGCGGAGAAAATGACACCCCGCATGGTCCGAGAGGAACGAGGACAAGGCCCCAAGGCTGATAACTTCCGGCGTCGTCATCATCAAGCCACCGAAACTACGATGATAGCGGACCTGAAACCCGATCAGAGCGTGGCAATCTAGCAAAATAGCGACGATGTCAATTTGCGAATCCCATACGATATCAATTCGGCCCGCAACACCTTGAGTCAAGAGGGCTCGACAGACCAGTCAGCCAGGCAACCAGGAGCGTCCCCTCATATTATGACAGAATTCCATCGCTCCGCGATGAACCTTTTAGGTGACAACCCGCTGAATCACAACCTCTTGTGGCACAAGGATATTTCGGGTTTTTGCCGATTTCATTTTCATTTTTAGGATAAACAACCCAAATATTAGCGCTAGTGCCAGACTTACAGAGCAACCTAGAAAACCACTACTCCTAGACGGATCGCGCCACATATACACAAAGTATGAGGGGACGCTCCCTTTGAACTCCGTCAAGAAAAATCAAAATTAAGGGAGTGTCCCCCCTCATAGATTCTCAAAATTTTTCTACTTGGATTTTCTCCTTCCCGCGCCTATGTGATCGCCCGCCATTGCTGGGTCTTGAACAATCTCCTCATATATTCGTTCCAATTTATCTCCCTCTGGGAAATACACCCCAAGATTTCTCTCAAAGCAAACAAAGTTTCGCTTTTTTACATCTATCCCGACATGCATTACGCCATTTAATCTATCCTTTGAATCTAACTTCCAAATCCAATCAATTCTACCTTGTCCGTTCGGGGAGTGTTCTGCAGCAGGCTTATGGTTTTCCTTCCAACTAATGACCGCACTGTAGAGGTCTAAGAAGAAATCAAATGGCTTGTTATGTATTCTACACCAAAACGCTTCTTTCATCATGCTATTGAAAGCATCGCCATGACAAGTGATGTGTTTTCTAACTGCATTAATGGATTGGGCGACATTCTCATCAATGTGACCCGCATTTTGGCCGAGCCATAGTTGACTAGACATTGGAATAGAACTGATCGATTCAAACGTTTCGCATGATAGTAATTGCAAGCGAATTTCTTTTGGAAGAGTTTTCATTACAGAGTCATGAAATGAATTCACTTTCTGTTTCAAGTCAATAATCGCATCAGCTGCGGAATCATCAAAAATAGATTCTCCGGTCACAGGATCACGAAATTCATTCTCATTTCCAGCATATGACGCTAATATAAACGCCGTGAACATGACAACAATTCTAAAAAACTTTCTCATGTTAAAAATAAATGTTATTTATGGAGTAACGCCGTCTGGGAAATTTAGCGGTTCGGCGTCAAAAGGTCCCGCTTTCCGGACATTTGTAGATCTTCCAACTATCGAATTGTCAGCCATGTCTGTGTAATAATGCCAGGGTTCGAGACTATTTCCCTTTCGATATGTGACAAAAAAAGGCAACCCATTGGGATTTTGCATTTCATTAGTTAAAATAGACAAATCTTCCCCCTTACCAGTGCTGAAGCTTACTCCACATTGCCAATAATATTTATATATTCTATCAGCCAAACTCTTTCGTGCATCTATCACGTCTTTACCGACCGAACTGGGATGAGTATGCCAAAAAGCTACCTGCTTGTCCCCAGAACTACAATCTGCCCCATATCCTAAAAATATTTGCGCTACGTTTGTCCTTGGCCAAGAGCCATGCTTCAGTGTTAAATAATACGTGTATTCCAAACTTCCGTCTTCTTTAACTACACATTTCTCACAAACTCTACCGCCATACTCCTTTGGCTGCTTTGGCTTATACCGCGAACTACCCGGCCTATCCACAACAGTTGGATCTTTCTTTGCAATTTGATCTAAATATTCCTTTTCAGCCTCACGATGGGCAGCCATTGCTCCCTTATGAACAGCATCAATCATCGCCTTACTATCAACTGCAACTAACCCCTGATAATCCACTCTATTCACCCCATCATTCCTGATAAACCCATACAGATTCACCCCGCCCTCTTCCTCGATCGGATCTCGTGATGGCCAGCGGCCCGTGAGGGGATCATAGTAACGGTAGCCGTAGTCAGCTACATGGTTCATTTTCCCGTTAGGACGATCTTCACCTAACTGTTTGCGGGTCAGTCTGTTACCGGTATTCCGGGGTCCCGGAGCCGTGGGACGCGTCGGACGCCGAAGCGACCCGCAACCGGGGTCGGAGTCGCCATCGCCGGGGTCCCTGCCACCGCATTCTGGCGGTTCAAGTGTTGGTTCAGGTACTGACAAGACGGCGGTCATTGCTTGAATGGCTGATAGCGGATCGGCGGCATGAGGGGAAGCGGAAAGTTCTTCGTGCGGCGCGTTGTCGTTGTCGAGGGTATCGGTTTGCTCCAGCGGCTTGCCGGGGATTTCGTCAGGCACCGGCATCCGGCCATGGGGGTGGCAGCGGGCGTGGACTTCGGTGTGCGCCTTGATGCTGACATGGGTATAAATCTGGGTGGTGGTGAGTTGCTCGTGGCCGAGCACAACAGTTGGAGACTCAAACTATCGAAGAAACTGCTTGCCCTGCCCAGGCATACGGTTTTTGAGAGTGGGCATGAAGATGTTCGGTGTCGGTCTTTGGGTTCCAATTGTTTTCTGCTATACCGCCATACGTGTTGGAGACGGTAGGACACGCTCTCCCGCTGTCGTTGGCCGGCGGTACGGAACGGGAACTTTCCGCTTCCCTCCCGGCTGCTGATCCGCTACCGACCCGCGATGGAGGAATCATCGCGGCACTGGAGCCTCTTTGAGGCTGAAACTGTTTGGGCGTTTACCGGAACCGGGGACGGCGGAGGGATTCCTGAATTTCGCTCACGGTTGCCAGAACCTGATCAAATGTCGGAGATTCGCCGAAAAACATCGACCCCATTTTGACAAAATCCGCTTTCCAAGCGGGCATGATCTCCGGCGGAGGACATAACTTCAGGTCCCGCGCCGCCAACTCCAGATGATTCACCTGCCCATAAGGAAAGAAGCTGCTCCGATGGTCCATTACGGTCCTGAACATGGGATCCTCCGCCGAAACCGTCGCCGACAATCCCCCCGCCGTCCACAGTTGGTGGAGGTCGTAGAGATGGCGAGATTGGCGGCTGGCTGGCTGCTCTGGATTGGGGCGGGCATTCTGTTCGTGAAGCAACGCCGCTTTCTCCCAGAACGTCCTGTCCGTCCGCACACAGGGGATGACGGCGGCTGGCATTGATGCCAGTTGGGGAAACGTTGCATGCACATACGGAAGGATTTCCCGGTTCACCACAGGCACACCCTCAGCCCGGCCACTCAACTCGATCTTCACTTCTGCCAGAAAATAGTCATCCGGCGGCTTGAGACCGGATTCCGGGTATTTCACATAAACCACGAACGGGTCACGGGCGGATTCGAGGGGTTCCACTCGGATCCGATCATTCGCACCCAGCCTCGGTGAAAATCTCCCCGCGCTCCTTGGCCGTCATCCATGCGATGCGCTTCATTCCCCGGTGCCGCTCCCTTCTCCGGCGATTTCCCGGAAAACCGGGGCCATCCATGCCGGTGCAAGCGGAATATCCTTCACCAGTTGCCGACGCTCGGCTGGCTGCAGCCGCTCGCGCAACTTGGCCACCACTTCGGATCCCACTTGTTGCCGGCGCAAAAAACGCAGTGCCTGAATCACCACCCCGCTCACCCGGCCCGCGGTTGCCAGGTTCTTCGGTGTGGTCTGTTTCAGCACCACCGTCAGGCGCTTGATCATCACCCGGCAGGACGGGCCGTCCGTCAAATACTCCGCCTTAGCGGGCACCTGATCGCTCAAACCCAGCAAATTCGCCGCCAAGGCCCCGGAAGGCAACAGCTTGCTGGAACCCCGCCTGGCAAGTGCCTTGGCCACCTCATCAGGCGCGGGCGACACCTCCCCAATCCACTCGTTGATTTCCGGCAAGGCATACAAGCCGCGCGAAACCCGCATCAGCATCTTCTTCCGGGTCAAGCGCGACAGCCCTTGATCCACCGCAGCCCGCTTCCCGAGGTCAAGGAAATCCGCCGGCGTGACCGCCGAACCACGGCCACGGCCACGAACCCGCTTGAGCATCGATTCTTCAATGGTTTTCATCCTGATTGGAGGTGATTTCCTGTCAGAAGAATAGGGTGTTTTTTCTGACAAGCAAGCTCGTAATCACCAAATAAATCGCCACTGGACCGAATGATCCGGCGGCACCGGCTGAAATTTCCCGCTTTTTACCCAGACTCCCTTCCGCTATGCTCCGATCCAGCGATGATTACCGCCCCCGCATTCACGACCGCCGCCACCTTTCAGGTGTCCGGACGGCGTCGGAAAGCTGGCCGAATTCAGAGCATGAACCACAGCCCCGACGACTCCGACCCCGGTTGCGGCCCGTTTCCGGCTCCGAACCTCCCCCGGTCGCCCAAACCGAGAAATCCACGCAACACAATGGTTTCGAACAGGTTGCGGCGGAAGTCGCCAAGTGCCAAAAGCATCCGTGTAGCTGACTACGGCTACAGGTACTACGATCCGCTCACGGGCCGCTGGCCATCACGGGATCCGATTGGGGAAGAGGGCGGGTTGAACCTGTATGGCTTTGTTAGCAATTCTCCCACGCAGTTTGTTGACTTATTAGGCAACAAACTTGAGGAATATACTGAAAACATAGAGACCAAGCCGTTTCAGGAGGTTGCGAGTCTAAGACTTGGAAGCGCGCAATGCAAACCAGTATGGCCTTCGGGTTTTAAGATCGGCTATCTCACTGACGAGCGTGGCGAAAGCCACCCTGATCCTGTCAGGAAAAAATGCAAAGTTTGGGCAAGAGGATCTTTAGAGATAAGATTATACGTTCTACCAGAAGTAGATTTAAAGGCGATAGTACCAGGTGGCGTTACGCTTGAAGAGCATGAGCGAAGTCATGGAAGGAAATACATCAAATACTGGAACGAACTTCGGACTTTGGTTGACTGGCTTAGTGATGGGTTTGATGCTGGATCTGTAACTAGAGCTAAGAACGTAGTTGAATATTTAGATGCTGCTAGTGAATACTACTTTTGGATGGCTAAAGTCGATTCTACCCTCATCGACATCAACTCATACGTTAGACTAAATCCTTTTGCTCCGATGTCCAGAGAGGCTCAGGCCTCATACGACGACTCCGAGACTAAGAGGAATGCTGCAAAGGCGAAATACGAACAAGCGAAAAGGAAAATTGACGAATGAACTTCAAAACTTTTGTTCTTGTCAGCTTATTCTTAGTATCATTTGTTGTATGTGGATGTGCTCGCAAACAAGGACTCAAAAGGCAAATCGGATTCGAAATAGGTGGGAAAGTTATTGAGCCGGACTTGCTTGATCGAGAAGAATTTGCAACTAAAGGAGGTACAGTGTATTCCTTTTATTTGAAGGATGGCTTTCGAGTAAAAGACGGGCAAGAGATTATATACAATAACATGCATGATCGCAACGACGTGACAATTAACACGTATGTTGATGGTAAGTTGATTTCGGGTCAAACAATCTTTGACGTGCCGGAATGATCGAGGCGTCAAATCACCAAAAGCCGTAAGCGTGGTTCATAGCACCATCTGAACATTCTGGCTGATGCATAGCATAGCAGTCATAGCTGGATATGAATGACCCAGATAACTGTTGCGGGCCGAATTGATATCGTATGAGATTCCCAAATTGACATCGTCGCTATTTTGCTAGATTGCCACGCTCTGATCGGGTTTCAGGTCCGCTATCATCGTAGTTTCGGCGCTTGATGATGACGCCGCCGGAAGTTGTCAGACGCCATGGGGCTTTGTCCTCGTTCCGCTCGGACCAAGCGGAGTGTCATTTTCTCCGCCGAAAATGAAGTTGACGAGCGCCCTCCGGGCGTGGCTCCGCCCCAAATCACGGGATTTTGTGAGGCATGGCAGAGGACTCAAAATGCCGCGCCCATGACGTTGCAGGGGGCATGACCCGCGTTGTGCGTGGTCATGCCCCCTGACTTTTCCGGACGGCATTCGTCGTCTCTGTTTTGAGTCTAACTGAATAGGTGACGCGGCTTTTGATGTCGAGCTGGTGGCGGAGTTGAAGGGTGGTGTTGAGGGAGAGTTGCCCGATGAGGATGAGGTTGTGGTTTTTGGGGAAGTCTTCCAACAGTTTGGGATCGTGGCGGATGATGGCGTTTTTGAGGACGGGTTTGCCGGTGCCGGGTTTGCCGAGGATGAGGCAGAGCCCGCCCTGCTGGCTGTGGACCTTGAGAACGTCGAAGTGGCGTTGCTGGTGTTCGAGGAGCGGGGCGTGTTCGTCGATGATGAAGGGGTTGTGGCAGGTGTGCGGCGCTTGCCGTTGTTCCAGAACATTGTCTTGCCGCAAATACTTGCGTCCGGTTTTGCGGGACATGTCCGCTTTTATTGCACTCATGCTGATGTTTGCTCCTTGGTTGTGCTCGTAAACGAGCTTGGTTAGTTGTGTTCTTTTGACCACAACCACAGAGCAGCACCCGCCACCCCAACCGGTGTCAAACAGCAAGCCGTACCACCCCGAAAAACTACCCGATCAGTGGGTAATTTTAATTGTCGTCAGGGGGCAGTTTTAATTGTCGCCGCACAGTTCCGCCCAAAACTGTTCACTGTGCATATGTTTTGGTGCTAGAGGCGGCTGGCAGACCAACCGGTGGCGCAGCACGGTCAACCTTACCAAAAAAAATAAAAAAAATCATTGACAGCTACCATGCGATGCACGATACGTGGTGGCGCATGGCCAATTCGCAAGAGGCATTAATGAAGGAGTTGTTTGAGAACTGGACGGTTCAGATGCGCAAGGGCGTGCTGGACCTGTGCATTCTCAAGGCTTTGTCGGCTGCGGAGTGGTATGGTTATGCGTTGGTGAAAGCGCTGGTTGCGGTGCCGGGAGTGGGAGTGGCGGAGGGTTCGATCTATCCGTTACTGGCGCGTTTGCGGCGGCAGGGATTGGTGACCACGAGGTTGGAGGAATCGCGCGAGGGGCCGGCGCGGAAGTATTATGCGGCCACGGCGGAGGGACGGGCTTTGGCGCGGGAGATGGAGTTGTATTTTGTGGAGATGCAGCGGGGGTTCGAGGGTCTGCAGACGCGCGTGGATTTCACCGGGCCTTCAGCAGAAACACAGGTTTCCGGTGGGAAACCAGGTTCCGAACAGGGTTGAACCTAACAAGATCACATCATGAAAAACTGGACGACACAGGCGGAACAACGGTTGACGGAATATTTGCGGGAACGCGCGGGCCGTGAAGGGTTTGACGGCGATGATGCGGCGGAATTGAAAGACGATTTGCGCCGCCACATCCACGAGGAAGCGGAGCGGACGGAAAGCGAGGTGATCGGCCTGATGCATCTGGAGAATATCCTCGGCCACCTCGACGCGGGCTACCGGCCGGTGGCGGCACCACCACGGGTTGTTAGAAAAAAGGGGCGATTCGGCGGATTCCAGTGTTGGACTTTCGGCGTGGTGCTGCCGGCGGCCATCCTGATCATCGAAATGCTGTCGGCGTTTTGTGGCGGGGTATTTTTCAATCCGGTGCCGACCTTGTGGCATGCGGGGTGGATCGCGTCGGTGCCGGTGCTCAACGCATGGCTGCTGCGCGGGGGCCGCGGGGCAGGCGAGAAATGGCGGGGAGCAGGTGCTGGATTTGCACTGGTGACGGCCATTTTTTACGGGTTGCTGTTCCTTCCGCTGATTCATTTGTCGCTCATTGCGTTGGTGTTTTTGGGGATTGGATTGCTGTCGTTGACACCGGTTCTAACCGCGATTGTGACTTGGTGGATAGGGCGGGTGGCATGGCACGCGCCAACGGAACCACGCGGATTCAAGACCGGCTGGTGGACGGGAGCGGTGGCGGCCGTGCTGGTGCTCGCCGCGTTGGAAGGACCCGCGCTGTGGACCCGCGCCAATCTAACATCAGCGCTGGCGGATGGGGAAGGCTCGGCGGCGGCGCTTTCCAGGCTGCGGGCATTCCATTCCGAGCGTTCGCTGCTGAAAGCCTGCTATGAAGGCAACCGCGGCACTGCGATGGGCACCGACATTTCCGGATGGATCCTCTCCAGTTGGAGAATTCCCGCAATGCTGCTGGGTGGGAGTAGTTTCCAGGCGCTTGATTCGGAAAAAGCGCGGGACGTGTTTTTCCGGGTGACGGGAAAACCTTTCAACTCGGTGAAGCCGCCCAAAACCGCCAGAGGCAACCCCGTGATGGGCCGCCGTGCGGATCCGCTAGAGGAAATGGAGTTCGACGGCTACGTGGGCGGAGATGCGGTGGCGGTGCGGCTGAAGAACCTGGACTTGGCGGAATCCCGCTTCGACGGGCATGTGGACGGCGTGGCGCGAATCGGTTATGGCGAGTGGACGATGGTGTTTCGGAACGGTTCGAACGCGGTGAAGGAAGCCAGGTGTCAGGTGAAATTGCCAAGGGATGGCCGGGTTTCCAGGCTGACCTTGTGGGTGAATGGCGAACCCCGGGAGGCTGCTTTCAGCACGGTTGCAAAAGTCAAAGCCGCCTACAAAGCGGTGGCGGTGGTGCAGCGGCGTGATCCCGTGCTGGTCAACATGGTGGGGCCGGACACGGTGATGGTGCAGTGTTTTCCGGTACCGGCCCATGGCGAGATGAAAATCCGTTTCGGAGTGACGGCGCCGTTGGATGGCACCCGCTGGGAGCTGCCCCGGATCGTCGAGCGGAATTTCGGGCTGTCAGACGGGCTGGAACACGCGCTGTGGTTGCAAGGCGATTGCGCGTTCGAGTTGGCTGGCACGGGCAAGAAACTATCAGCTAACAAAGATGGCGACGGTCACTCGCTGCCGGTCACGCTCGATGGCGCAACAGTCATGAATTCCGGCATTGCCTTATGCACCGGGCCGGTGCCGGATGAACCGGCAGCGGTCTGGTGTGAGGACCGATTTGCCAAACCCTCGGAACGTTTCCTGATCCGCGAGCCGACCACCGTGACCCGTCCGGCATCCCCTCAAGCGGTGATCGTGATCGATGGTTCCGTTGCCATTGCCGCAGCGAAGGGTTGGATCACCAAGGCCATCGGGTGCGTGCCGGAGAATGAGTTATGCATTGTTCTTGCGGATGACCATGCCCGCCGCGTGACCTTGGCGGAACTCGCGGATTATCATTTTTCCGGCGGCAGGAACAACGAGCCGGCCCTGCGCGAAGCAATCCGCCTGGCCAAGGAATCCGGCGGCCCCATCATCTGGATCCATGGCCCGCAAGCCGTCAGGCTTTCGCAATCCGAAGCGCTCCTGCAACTGCTAGAGCGCGGCACGGCGCATCCGATCATTCACGAGGTGGAAGCAGTAGCCGGCCCCAACCGCCTGGCGGAAGCGATCTATCGGACGGGCTGCCTGCGTCGCGGGCCGAGCCTGCCGCAACCGGAAAAGGACTGCGCGCGATTCTTGCAGGACCTGCGCAGGGAGCGGCGGGAAAACGCCTGGAAATGGCAACGCGCGGCCAGCGCCGCCAATCTGGCAGGCACGCAAGTGACGGATCAATTGGCGCGTTCCTGGGCGGCGGACGCGGCGGAAGACCCAGCTTCTAACATGACCGACGGCGCACGCTCGGAACTGGCCGCCCGCTATCAATTGGTGACGCCGTTTTCAGGCGCGGTGGTTTTGGAAACGCAGGCGCAATACGACCAGTACGGACTCACCCCGGTGGATGGCGATGCCACGCCGCATATTCCCAACGTGCCGGAACCTTCGGTTAGCCTGTTGGTGATGCTGGCGGGAGCGGCGGCCGTGTTACGCCGCAAGCGGCTACCTGGCTGAACTTTCCCATAACTCCCATAACTCCCATAACTCCCATGGGACCTATGGGACCTATGGGATCTATGGGACCTATGGGACCTATGGGACCTATGGGACCTATGGGACCTATGGGACCTATGGGACTCACAAAACTAACATTCACCCACAAATGCGCACCCCGTGCATCAAACAAGCGCCAGCAACTTCGCCTTGAGCTGGTCCTTGGTGACGCTGGCACCGACGATCTGGTCTCTCACTTCGCCGTTCTTGAAGAACAGGAGCAGCGGGATGGAACGCACGTTGTATTTCACGGCGAGATCGCGGGCGTCATCCACGTTCACCTTGCCAACCTTCGCCTGGCCATCGAGATCGGTGGCGACCTGATCGAGGACCGGGCCGATCATTTTGCATGGACCACACCATTCAGCCCAGAAATCCACGAGGACGGGCACGTTGGAATCGATTACTTCGGATTGGAAATTCGTGTCGGTAAGTGTCAAAGCCATGCGCGGACCATGCAACGGAATGGCTGGAAAGTCAAGAACCGCCTGCGCGGGTTGCGAGGCGGTTCCGGGCGATCGGAATCCGGAATTTTCCTGTCAACCGATAGGGAGTCCGCCAGCCACGAAAGCCAGATAGAGGACGCCGAGGGCAAGCAGGATGTTGATGATGGGCCAAGCCATGGTAGTGAATGGGTTGAAGGTGGGTTATTCGAAGAGTTGCATCCAATCGCCGGCCTTGGGATTGGGCGGGATGTCTTCGACGCTGATCCAGATATTGGAGATCATCAGTTGTAGAACCAGCACCGCGATGGCGGCAGCGAAGCCCACGCCAGAGAGGATATTGACGACGAGCGAGTAGGGTTCTTCTTCGACTTCCTCTTCCACCTTGAACATCGCGACTTGCGAAGTGGGTGCGAACGTGGCGCCCAGCGCTTGGGTGGGAGCCTGTAGTTGGACGGTGGCCTTGGGAAGAGTCGGGGTGCTGGAGGCGGGCGGTCTGAGGGCACTCGTCGGCGCGGAGGAACTCGCCAGACGGATCGTCGGTGCCGGTGATACGCCGCTTTTGCCAGCCGGTCGCAGTGCAATCGTCGGCGCGGGCGCCGTCGGTGTCGGGGGGGCGCCCGGCACCGGCGGACGTACCGTCGGTGCCACCGACGGACGCGCCGACGGGGCTAGCGGCACGGTGGCGGAAGGAACCGCGGGTGGCGCGTCGGCCGCCTTCAACGTGACGCGAACGGTTTCCTTCTTCAGTGGCACGCTCGAGGTTTGTTTGGACGGGACGGGTGGTTGGTTATCGTTTTCGGTCATGTGCGCGCGGGAATGGAGTGCCTAACACGGGAAGTAAGACAAGTTCTCCCCCGGATGTCAAACCCCCAGCGAAAAATTCCGTGTTTTTTTTAATGCTCTTTGGTCCGCCCCGTGTTTCCTATTGCCGCAGCCACCATGAGCATTGAAAAGACCGCCATCACCCCGACCCGTGCCCAGGATTTTCCCGAGTGGTATCAGCAAGTCATCAAAGCCGCCGATTTGGCCGAAAACTCGGAGACCCGCGGCTGCATGGTGATCAAACCCTGGGGCTACGGGATTTGGGAACTGATCCAACAGCAACTCGACCGGAAATTCAAAGCCACCGGGCACCAGAATGCTTATTTTCCGCTGTTGATTCCTCTATCATATTTGGAGAAGGAAGCCGAACACGCCGCCGGCTTCGCCACCGAATGTGCCGTGGTTACACATCATCGCTTGGAAGCGGTGCAGGACGAAACCACCGGCAAAACCAAATTGATCCCCACTGGCGAACTGGCCGAGCCGTATGTCATCCGTCCGACGTCCGAAACGATCATCGGGGCGGCCTTTGCCCGCTGGATCGAATCCTACCGTGACCTGCCGCTACTCATCAACCAGTGGGCGAACGTGATGCGTTGGGAAATGCGCCCGCGCTTGTTCCTGCGCACCGCCGAGTTTCTTTGGCAGGAAGGCCACACCGCCCACGAGACCCGCGACGAAGCCGTCGCGGAAACCCGCATGATCCACGGGCTCTACGCGGAATTCCTCCGCGACCACCTCGCCATCCCGGTGATCCCCGGCGAGAAGACCGCCCACGAACGCTTTCCCGGCGCGGACATGACTCTAACAGTCGAGGCCATGGTGCAGGACCGCAAAGCCATCCAGGCCGGCACCTCGCATTACCTTGGCCAGAATTTCTCCAAAGCCCAAAACATCTGCTTCGCCGGCCGCGACGGTCAGATCCAGCACGCCCACACCACCTCGTGGGGTGTTTCCACCCGTTTGATCGGCACGCTTATCATGGCGCACGCCGACGATGACGGCTTGGTGCTGCCGCCACGCGTGGCCACCCAACAGATCGTCATCCTGCCGATCACTCCCAAAGACGACTCGCGCGCGGCGGTCATCGCGGCCTGCCATGCCCTGGCGGAAACCCTCCGCCACCATCTGTATCAGGGTGATCCCCTGCGCGTCCATGTCGATACCCGCGACCTCAGCGGCGGTGTCAAAAAATGGGAGTGGATCAAAAAAGGCGTGCCCCTCCGCATCGAGATCGGCCCGCGGGACATTGAGACCCGCAAGATCTGTGTCCAGCGCCGCGACCAGGCGGTGTCCGCCAAGGAGTTTCCAGACAAGGAGGATTTCATCCGCCGTGCCTCGGAAATCCTCGACGAGATCCATCAGAATCTGCTCCGGCGAGCCACCGACTTCCGCGACTCCAACATCATCCCGTGCGCCACCCTCGACGCCTTTCACGCCCACTGGGCGCAGGACAACCCCGGCTGGCTCCACACCGCCTGGGCCGGCACGCCGGAACAGGAAGTGGAACTCTCCAAGCAGCACAAAATCACCATCCGCTGCATCCCGGTGGACGCCGCGTCCCTGCCCCTAACATTGCAGACCGGCGGCGCGTGTTTTCTAACTGGAAAGGACACCGCCACCCGCGTCCTGTGGGGGCGGAGTTATTAGTCGGGTTGCGGCCTGCATGATGCGGGACGGGATCATTGCCGCAGGATTTTGCGCAGGAATTCAGCGTCGGAAAACCTCGCGTTGGCGCCTTGGCGCACGATCACCAGATCGAGCGACGGGATCACGAACAAACGTTGATAGCCCGAGCCCACAACGGCCACCAGATCGGCCGGGGCGCTGCGGCAGATACAGCGGCCGTGCCAGTCTTGTTCCTGCCATTTTTTTTCCAACAGGTTTTCGATATCGGTCTCACGGGCGCTCTTGTTGGCGGCATCGTGGTTCATCCAGAAGCCGAGGCCGAACATCGGATTGACGCGGGTGCCGGCAAAACATTGTGCGAACCACTGCTCCTGCACGATCACCCGCCGCCCGTAGGTGCCGCGACCTAACAGCAGCAGCCCGAACCGCGACCATTGCCGCGCGGTGAGCCGGAAACCGCTGGCGACCAAGGGCATGCCTTGCGCGTCCGCCCGATGGGGCACGGCGTCAATACCTAACGGATCCAGCACCTTGTGGTGCAGGTAGTCAAACGGTGTTTCGCGGCGGGAGGCGAGCTTGCGACGCAGCACTTCGCACAGCACCTGCCCGTGACTGGGCCCATAGGTGAAAGCCGTGCCGCGCGGTGCCACCGCCTGCGTTCGCAGCGCCAGAGTGTTGCGATCGATCACCTTGTCGGAATGAAGATGGAATGCCGGATCCAGTCCGTCGGTGAAGTTCATGAGTTCACGCAGGGTGATCTTGCTGCGGCGTGCGTCGCCGCGCCATTCGGGGATCGTGTTGGCCACCGGTTCATCCGGATGCAGCAATCCTTCCTGTGCCGCTACCAGCGCCGCCAGCGTGAAAAACGCCTTCGTCCCGCTGTAGATTTGATGGGACATCCGGGTTCCGCCGCCATTGGGATATTCTTCTAACAATGTCCTGCCATGCTGCACCACCAACAACGAACAACCGCGGCGGCTGGCGGAATAATCCGCGGCGTCGCGCAGCGCCCGCTCCGTGAGATTGGCCTGGGCGGGCGTCGCGCAACCCATCACCAGCAGCGGTATGATGCAAAGATGGAGGATCACCACAAGTGTCACAAGGGTCTTGCGCAGGAACTGCGCCACTTGGCCGGCCAGCCATTCCGGCGCATCCCACGGGACCCGGTGGCCGGCATCCGGAGCGACGGCGAGCGTGGCGCGGGCCATCCGTGCGACCGCCCGCTCGGCCAGGGCGAGGAATTTCGCGTCGTTTGCTCCGGCCACCCATAACACGGGGAGGGTGATTTCGGGAAGCCGGTCCCACAACGGTTGCTGCGTGCCGAGCGACCAATCGATGAAACTGCGGGCGATTTCCCGGCGTCGCGCCACGTTGCGCGCCGGGTTCTGCGGATCGCGCGGGGCGCTGATGTTTAGTATCGGTTGTGCGTCCCAAGCTGCGAGAAACTCCTGCCAGTTGTGGGTGAGCGCCTGGTTCGCCCACGCGGCATCCGCCATCCGGCGCGCCTCCATCTCGGCTTCCGCCTCCAATCCCGGATGCGCGGAAACGATGATGGCCGCCTGCCAGGGAGGGTGTTTCTCTAACAACGCATGGAGCGCCAACCGCCCGCCCATCGAGTAACCGAGCAGTGCCCTCCCGATGCCGCGCGCCCCCTCGCCGCCGGCGTCCGCATTGAGCGCCCGGCCGAAGTCCGCCAGCGGCAGCGGCCCGCCTTCCAGAAAGCGCCACAAATCCACCGCCCGGGAGCCGGTTTTCGCGGCGGCGAGATGTTTTGCGAAACCGCGCCAATCCGCCGCCATGCCCACGGCGCCATGCAGACACCAGCATTCCACGGTACCGGCCTCACGGCGTTCGTCGGTCTGTTTGGACCATTGGATCACGGCTTGGTGGCTTGTTCGCGGGCCGTACTGAACGCATCAAAGAATTGTTGCTGCAGCTCGGGATTGTCGAGCGCCCCTAACATCATGGCGATGGCCACGATGATCGCGAGGATACCCAGCACGACTAACAGCCAGTAAAAAATGGCCAGGGCCACGCCCACGCCATCGAGTTTCTTGTGATACGCATATCCCGCCGGGCACGCGAAACACCGGTAACCGAGCCATATATTCAGGATCGGCACGAAATTCGCGAGATACCACCAACGGCTCATGCCCAGATTCACCAAGCGCATGAGGCCGAAGTAGATCGCCACCAGCACGGGAACGAACATCGCGCCGATGGCGATGATCCCCATGATTTCCACCCCGAATTGTTGGGTCAGAAACCCGCTGCTCAGCATGACAATGCCCTGCCACACAAGCGGAAAAAGGATCGTCGCCATGAGAAAACCCCGCCGCCGCGCTCCCGGCCAATCGACGATCCGGCTCATCATGTCCGCCACTGAATCCAGTTTGGGAGGAGCGTAGGGATCCGTTGGCGGAGTGAGGGATTCCTGCGGTATGGGGGGGGGGCGCTTTGTAAACAAGCCCTCGATTTCCCCCGCCGGTTTCCACTCGGCCATGCCCTGGGTCCATACCATGTCCAGCCGCGGATTCAGCAAGGTTTCCTCCACCTGAATCCGCAACTCCGCGAATGTCACCGGCCCCAAGCGTTCGCCCTCCCGTGTGTAATACCAGCAATCTGGTTGAGATGCTTCGCTCATCGCCCTTGAGTACCCGAATCGCCGTGACCTGTCAAACGCTGCCTCTCACCCAGCGCCGAAACCCCCACGCAAGCACTGCGATCCGCTTTTTGATACCAGGAGGCTCCCGGATCAACTCACCACGGCAGCGGAAAATCCCGGTTGAAGGCAAAGACCCGCTCGCGCAGGGCGTGCAGTTTCACGAGATCCGTGGGTTCTGACAATGCCTCGTGGATGAAATCGGCGACCTGTTCGACATCGGCTTCCCGCATGCCGCGGGTGGTGACGGCCGGGGTGCCGATGCGGATGCCGCTGGGTTTCATCGGGCTGCCGGTATCGAAGGGGATGGCGTTTTTGTTGACCGTGATACCGGCTGCGTCGAGGGCGAGTGAGGCGTCGGCGCCGTTGATGCCTTGCGGCCGGAGATCGACAAGCATGAGGTGGTTGTCGGTGCCGCCCGAAACGATGCGGTAGCCGTGCCGGGCGAGCCGGGCGGCGATGGCCTGGGCATTCTTGACGATTTGCTGTTGGTATGCCTTGAAGCCGGGTTTGAGAACCTCTCCGAAACACACGGCCTTGGCTGCGATGACGTGCATCAGCGGCCCGCCCTGGATGCCCGGAAAAACGTGCGCATCCACTTTTTTCGCCAGCTCCGCCTTGCACAGGATGATGCCGCCGCGCGGGCCGCGCAGCGATTTGTGGGTGGTGGTGGTGACAAAATCGGCGTGCGGCACCGGGTTGGGGTGGACTCCTGCGGCGACCAATCCGGCGATGTGCGCCATGTCCACAAACAGATAGGCGCCGATCTCGCGGGCGAGCTTGCCCATGCGTTCAAAATCGAAGACCCGCGGATAGGCGGAGGCCCCCACCACGATGAGCGCCGGCTTGAGCACACGCGCGGTTTTTTCAAGTTCGGCATAGTCGAGACACTCGTCGTTAGAACTCACGCCGTAGTGGGTGACCTCGAAAAACCGGCCGGAGAAATTCGCCGGGTGGCCATGCGTCAGGTGACCGCCGTGGGCGAGATCCATGGTGAAGATCCGGTCGCCGGGCTTGAGCACCGAGAAGTAAACGGCCATGTTCGCCTGTGAGCCGGAGTGCGGCTGGACGTTGACGTGCTCGGCCCCGAAGATCTCCTTCGCGCGGTCGATCGCGAGTTGTTCGACGACATCGACGTTTTCACAACCGCCATACCAGCGCTTGCCGGGGTAGCCCTCGGCATATTTGTTAGTCAGCAATGACCCCTGCGCTTCCATCACGGCGGGCGACGCGAAGTTTTCCGAAGCAATCAACTCGATGTGGTTGCGCTGGCGTTTTTCCTCGGCGCTGATGACGGCGAAAACCTCCGGGTCCACCTCGGCAAGGCGGCTGCCCGACGATTTGCAAACGCGAACATCGTGCCGCCCGCCCTCGTAGGCGGTGGTTAGAAACGCGTCCACCATGGCGAGGGCGGTGGCGGTCGGGGTGTATTTGCCGCTCAGGCACAGCACGTTCGCGTCGTTGTGCCGGCGGGTGATGACGGTTTCCTCCACCGCGCGGACATTGGCCGCGCGGACATGGCGGTGGCGGTTCGCGGCGATGCTCATGCCGACGCCCGACGTGCATGCCAGAATGCCGAAATCATACGTACCATCAGCGACGTTGCGGGCGACGACGTTCGCATAGTCGGCATAATCGACCGCCTCTGGCGTGTGCGTTCCGAAGTCATGGATTTCATATCCGCTGGACTTGAGGTGCGTGGCGACGGCGTTTTTGAGATCGAAGGCGCCGTGATCGGCGCCGAGGGCGACACGAAGGGTGGGATGGTTCATGGGTGCGAGGGGATTGAAACCCGGGGAAACCCGATTGGAAACCGGAAATTTCGCGGGTCGCAGAAAGCCTGTGGTGGATTCATGGTGAAAATAACCGCTTCCCCAATTTTCCTTCCCAGATCATTCTTGCTCGCTCATCTAAGAAACCTGTTCCTCGCGTGTCTGTATGCTTGGAGGCATGTTTGCCTGCCGCTGGTCGTACGTAGGCTCCGCCCGGCGGCAGTCCGTTCCGATATCCTCAAACCAATCCACCCAAGTCATGAAAATTCGCCCGTCGATTCCCACCCTGTTCGCTGCGACCGCCCTGGCCGCTGGCTGTGTTCTTGCGCCCATCCTGCGCGCGGAAAATGAGATCGGTTTCATCGAGAGGTTTGCCCTCGCGCCGGATCGCGAGAAGGCACTCGGTGAACTCGTGCCCGGCAGCGAGGACTATTACTTTTTCCACTGCCTCCATTACCAAAGTGCCCGCAACGAGGCGAAGTTCAAGGAATTCATGGGGCAATGGCGGAAACGTTTCCCCGATGAAATCGCCCGGCGCCGGGTCATCGAGAACCGCCAGGCACTCCTCGACTACGATGCCTCACCCCAACAAACGCTGGACTATCTGAAACGGCAACTCGGCGTGACCCACAACCATCAGCAGGAAGTCCGCGATCAAAAGCCAAACCTGCCAAGCACGCTCGACCCGCAGCGGGTAAGCCGCGACGTGTTTGAGCGCGTGGCGATCGCTCACGACCAATCGCTCGGCGGCTTGTCACAAAATGCCTTGGAAACCCTGGTCCGTAATCAGGTCGCGCTCAGCCCGCAACAACGCCGGGCCGTGCTTTCAAAACTCCAGCGACCGGATGTGCCGGGCCTGCCGGAAATGATCATCGCCGACCTCAAGACACCGGAATCCCAAGGCTTCGGCGCGTTCGGCATTCATCGCGCACTGCTGCCCGCGCAGCTCGACACCCTCGTCGAGGCGATCCCAACCCTCGCAAAAAACGATGCCTTCGTCCACACCCGCATGCGCAAACTCGCGCCCTCGCCCGATGTCGATGTCGCGTTCAACCAAGCCGAGCGCGAAGCGTGGCTGGAGCGGCTGTGGATCTACGCCAAAACGCTGCCGCCGGCCTTCAACACGCTCAAGGCACAGATACTCTATCAAAGGTTAGACCATGATCGCGGCAAGGGCGTCTATGACCAAGCCCGCTTCCTCGAATACCTCAAATTGCCGCGCGGCTTCGGTTATGTGAACCCTAAATGGTTGGAAAAACGCACCCAGGCCAACGAACAACCGTGCGACCTGAATGCCGACCTCAGTGCCGCGTTGATCGTCCACCGCCCGGTCCCCAACGACGAACCGCTGGTCCGCGAATACTTCCTCGCCCTGTTCGACCAGGCCGCCAAGGCCAATCCCGCCAACCTCGGGGAAAAGATGCTCCACCCCTACACTGATTATGTGTTGGAATCCTGGCTCAAGCCGGTGCTCGCGGAAGCCCTCATCGTCGGCGGCCACGGCAATGCCGAGCGCTGGGCCTCGCTGCTCAATCCCACCGCCTTCCAACAACTCAAGGAACGCGTGGACATCGAGTTCCCGGCGACCAACCCGCCGTTCTTCGCCCCCGACGAGCCCGCGCAGTTCGACGTGGTCGTCAAAAACACCCCCAAACTCATCGTCAAAATCTATGAACTCAACGCGCTCAACTTCTTCCTGACACAAAAACGCCAGCTCAACACCGACCTCAACCTCGATGGCCTCGTTTCTAACAGCGAACAGACCCACACCTTCGACACCGGTCCGTTCAAACGCACCCGCCAAACCTTCAAGTTCCCCGAGCTCAAGGGCAAACGCGGCGCCTGGATCATCGAGTTCATCGGTACCGGTCGCAGCAGCCGCGCCCTGCTGCGCATCGGCCAGTGGCAGGTCATCCAACAAACCGGTCCGGCCGGCGACCTGCTGTTAGTGCTCGATGAAAAATGCGAACCGGTCAAGGACGCGGTGGCCTGGCTCGACGGGCGCAAGCTCACCCCGGACAAAAAGCTCGGGCGCATCGTGGTGCCTTTCACCCAGCAGCCGGGCCTGCGGCAAATTGTGATTGGCGATCCGGCGGGCACCTTCGCCACCCTCACCCAGTTCGAGCATCACGCGGAAAACTATCAGCTTGACGCCCAATTCCACATCGAGCGCGAACAATTGTTATCCCGCCGCGACGCCACTCTGGCCGTGCGCACCGTGCTGATGCTCGGTGATTCACAACTCGACCCGGCGCTCGTCACCGAACCAAAACTCACCATCACCTCGACCACCCTCGACGGCATCGCCACCACCCGCGAAGTCAAAGACCTCAAACTCAGCGCCGGCAGCGTGCTCACCCACACGCTCAACGTGCCCGAACGCCTCGCCCAGCTCACCGTCACTCTAACCGGCAAAGTGGAAGTGCTCAGCGCCGGCGGCGAAAAACGCGACGTCAGCGCCTCACATACCTGGAGCCTCAACGGCATGGACAAGACCGACGCCACCCATGACGGCCACTTGGCGAAATTCGCCGGCAATTATGTGTTCGAGTTGTTAGGAAAAAACGGCGAGGCGCTCGCCGACCAGCAGGTCGTCTTCAATTTCCGCCACCGCGGGTTCTCCAACCCGCAAAACATCCCGCTCAAATCCGACGAACTGGGCCGCATCGCGCTCGGCGCGCTGCCCGGCATCGCCAACGTCCAGGCGACCGTCCCCAACGGCCGCGCTTCAAGCTGGGAACTCGATGAGTCCGAACGCACGTGGTCGTCCGAGTTGCACGCGGCGGCCGGCGACGTGATGCGCGTGCCGTGGCTCGGTGCCAACTTCCAAAATGAACCGGTGCGATCGGATGTCCCGCCCGCCGCGCTTTCATTATTGGAAGTCAAGGCCGGCACCTTCACCGCCGACCACGCGGCAAAACTCGCGTTCAAGGATGGCTTCGTTGAAATCACCGGTCTCACACCCGGCGACTACTCGCTGCGGCTGCGCGGCGACGAACGGGATTTCACCATCCGGGTGAGCGCGGGCAAACAAACCGCCGGCTGGTTGTTAGGAAAACACCGCAACCTGCAACTCAAGAACACCGCGCCACTGCACATCACAGGCATCACCACCGACAAGGATGTTCTAACAATAAAACTGGCCAACACCTCCGTATTCGCCCGCGTCCACATCGCCGCTTCGCGCTTCGAACCGGGCAAGGGGATCTTCGCCGGCCTCGGCGGCTTCGCCCGCTTCGGCGTGGCCTCCGGCTCGCCCGCCAAAAATCCCAACCTGTTCTCGGCTGGCCGCCAGATCGGCGATGAATACCGCTACATCCTCGAGCGCCGCTACGGCAAACTCTATCCGGGCAACATGCTCACCCGCCCGGGCCTGCTGCTCAATCCGTGGGAAGTCCGCGATACCGGCCTCGATCAACTCTCACAACTCGGCATGCAGCATGCCGCCGCCACTGCTGGCGGCAGAGGCGAAGGCAGGGCCGGCGCCAAGGGTGAACCGGTGCCCGACCCAGCCCTGGGCGGCCCCGGCGGCGCGGCCGCCGATACCAACCTCGACTTCCTCGCAGCCAGCGAACCCGCCATCTATAACTTGCTGCCCGACAAGGACGGCGTGGTGCGCATCGACCGCAAGGCGCTCGGCGACCGCCAGCACGTGCAGGTGTATGCCGAGGATCTAACGAACGCGGCGTGGCACTCGTTCGCATTGCCCGAAGTGCCGACAAAATTCGCCGACCAGCGGCTCGCCCGCAACCTCGACCCGGTGAAACCGTTCACCCAGCGCAAGGAAATCACCGTGCTCGAAAAAGGCAAAACCCTCACGCTGGCCGACATTCTAACAAGCGAGATCGAGACTTACGACACGCTCGCCAGCGTCCACGCGTTGTTCACCACGCTCAGCGGCGACGCCACCCTCGCGAAGTTCGCATGGGTCCTGCAATGGCCGCAACTCAAGGCCGATGAGAAACTGGCCAAATACTCGGAGTTCGCCTGCCACGAGTTGCACTTCTTCCTCGCCCGCAAGGACGCGACGTTTTTCGCCAAGGTCGTCAAACCGGCGCTGGCTAACAAAAAGGACAAGACGTTCATGGATGATTTCCTGTTGGAAAACGACCTCGCCAACTACCTGCAACCGACGGCCTACGCCAGGCTGAATGTTGTCGAACGCGCGCTGCTGGCCCAACGGGTGAGGGACGGAGCGTCTAACATCGCGCGCGGTCTGCGCGAGATGTGGGAGTTGGTGCCACCCAACCCCGATCTGCAGGACCGCCTGTTCGAAACCGCCCTGCGCGGACGCGCCCTCGAAACCGCCGCCGGCCAACAAGGATGGTCGGAGGATTTGAAAGGGGAAAAAGAGCGCAAAACAGCCACAGCCAGCGACGAATTGCGCGATCTCGCCAAAAATGCCCCCGCACCGGCGACCCCGCCATCGGTAACCGCAGAGGCACCGGGACGTGCGCCGACCGGGCAACCCGCCGCAGCCATGGGCAAGGCACTTGCCGCACGACGGCAACTCGGGACCATCGCCGGGAAAATGAAAAACGGCTTGGCGAGGGATGCGGCCGAGTCGGAAATGCTCGCGGAAACGCCCGTGGAAACACTCGCCGCCGCCGAGCCCACAGCCGAACCGGCACTCAAAGAGGAAGCGCAATACGCCCGCAAGCGCATGGATCAACTCAAGAAAGCCGATGGCGACAAGAGGATCGTCGGAGCCGATGGATATTTCGGCTATGATGCCGCCGCCGCGAGCCGCGCCCAAAACCGCGCCTACTACAGGCAACTCGGCGCCACCAAGGAGTGGGCCGAAAACAATTACTATCACCTTCGTATCACCCAGCAGAACGGCGAACTCATCCCGGTGAGCGGCTTCTGGCGCGACTATGCGAAATGGGTTGCCGACGGCGCGCAGGGCGCGTTTGTTTCGCCCAACGTCGCCGAAGCCAGCCATAACTTCGCCGAAATGATGCTCGCACTCGCCGTGCTGGACCTGCCGTTCGAAGCACCCAGGCACACCGGTAAAACCAACGCCGGACAATTCACCCTGACATCAGGCGGGCCGGTCATCGCTTTCCACAAGGAGGTCAAGCCGTCCGTCCCGCTGGCCGCCAATGCGCAGGCGGTGCCGCTCCTCGTCTCGCAGAGCTTCTTCCGCGCCAGCGACCGCTACCGGATGGAAGGCAACGAAAAGTTCGAGAAATACGTCACCTTCGAGTTTCTAACAGGAACCGTCTATGGCGCCAACATCGTGGTGACCAACCCGACCAGCGCCCCGACCAAAGCCGAGGTGCTGCTGCAAATCCCGCAAGGCGCGCTGCCGGTGCTCGGCAGCAAGGCGACCGACTCGCGCTCGGTCCGCCTCGAACCCTACACCACCAAGACCTTCGAGTATTACTTCTATTTCCCCGCCACCGCCGGCTCTAACAAGTTCCCGCATTTCCCGGTCAATGTCGCCGTCAACGGCACCGTCTCGGGCTCCGCGAAACCGTTCGAGTTCAATGTCGTCGCCAAACTCACCCAGGTCGACAAGGCGTCGTGGGACTATATCTCCCAATACGGCAGCGAGGCCGATGTCTTCACCTTCCTCGAACAAAACAACCTCGCCGCGCTCGCCTTCCCGCGCATCGCCTGGCGCTGCCGCGACGCCGCGTTCTTCAAGAAACTAACCGCTTTCCTCGGCGCGCATCACGTGTGGGACGAAACCATCTACAGTTATGCATTGCTCCACAACGACCCCCCGGCGCTGCGCGAATGGATCCTCCACAAGAATGATTTTGTCGCGCAATGCGGACCATATCTCGCATCCACACTCGTGGTCATCGACCCGGTCGAACGCCGTGCTTACGAACACCTCGAATACAGCCCGCTCATCAACCAGCGCGCCCACCGCCTCGGCAACGAGGCGCGCATCGCCAACCCCGCCGTGCTCACCCAATACCGCGCTTTGTTAGACATCCTGGCCCACAAGTCCGTCCTGGACGCCGCCGACAACATGAGCGCTACCTATTACCTGTTCCTGCAGGACCGCGTCGATGAGGCGCTCACCCGCTTCCACCTGGTCGATGCCAAAGGCCTGCCGACGCGCCTCCAGCACGACTACTTCCAATGTTATGCCGGCTTCTATGAGAACACCCTCGCCGCGGCCCGCGGTATTGCCGCGCAATACTCCGACTATCCGGTCGCGCGCTGGCGACTGCTTTTCGCCGACGTGACCAGCCAGCTCGAGGAAATCGAAGGCAAGGTGGCGAAGGTGGAAAAGGGCGACCAACCCGACCGCGAAAAACAACAGACCGAACTCGCCGCCAGCGAGCCGGGCTTCGACTTCAAGGTGGAAAACAAGACCATCGCTCTCAATTATCGCAACCTCTCCGGGGTCACGGTGAACTACTATCTGATGGACCCCGAGTTCTCGTTCAGCAGCAATCCGTTCGTCAGCGAGGACGCCAGCCGCTTCAGCATCATCAAACCTAACAAGTCCGCCACCCAGGCGCTGCCCAAAGACAAGGACACGCTCGAGATGCTGCTGCCCGCCGAGTTCGCCAAGGCCAACGTGCTCGTCGAAATTGTCGCCGCCGGCCAACGCAAGGCCCAACCCTATCATGCCAACACCCTCAAGCTCTCTCTAACCGAAAACTACGGACGTCTCGAAGTCCGCGACAGCTCTAACAACAGGGCCGTCGGCAAGGCCTACGTCAAGGTCTATGCGCGGCTCAAGAACGGCACGGTACGCTTCTTCAAGGATGGCTATACCGACCTGCGCGGGCGTTTCGATTATGCCAGCCTCAACGGCGGCGCTCCCGGCCAGCTGCCCGTGCCCATGCCGCAACCACGCCAAGCCATGCCAGGTCAGCCCGCCGCCCCGCAGAACGGCCTCGACTATCAGATGCTCAAACCCGCCGAACTCCCCGCCATCGAAAAATTCGCCATCCTCATCCTCAGCGAATCCCACGGCGCCACCACCCGCGAAACCGCCCCGCCCAGCGAATAACAAAGAAAAAATCCTTGTGCTGGCGATGCCGATGAATAGGCTTTCCTTGATGGTCTATTTTTTCTAGCAAGCAACTTGAATTAGCATGCCATGACCCGAAATGAAACCATGACTTCCCGGGAGCGCGTCCTGTGCACGCTCGATCACGCCATTCCGGATCGCGTGCCGATCGATCTGGGCGGCAACCAGACCGGCATCCACAAGAACGCCTACCGCAATCTCGTCGGGCACCTCGGCATCACCGATGAATTGCGCATCATGGACGCCGTGCAGCAACTGGCAGATCCTTGCGAACAAGTGCTCGAGCGACTCCATGTGGACACGCGCTACATCCGCGCCGGGGCCGCCGCCAGTTGGCAGGGCGGCATCGTCCGGACCACGCGCGACGGTCAGGAATGGCACGATCTCACGGACGAATTCGGCATCCGCTGGTCCATGCCCGATGCACTGCCCTACTACATGGACATCTCGCTCCATCCGCTGGCCGACGCCACCCTCGCCGACCTCAACCATTATCCGTGGCCCAAAGGCGACGATCCAAGCCGCTTTGCCGGGTTGCGTGAGCGGGCCCTGATGCTGAAAAAGGAAACTCCCTACGCCGTGGTCAGCGGCATCTCTGGTGTCGTCTATGAAATCTGCTGGTATATGCGCGGCCTTGAGCAATGGTTCTGCGACCTGATGTTAGAACCGGAGTTCTGCGAGGCCATGCTCGACCAAACGCTCAAGTTCTGGCTGGATTGGTTCCGCCTGTTTCTCGATGAAGTGGGCGACGTGGTGGACGTGATCATGATCGGCGACGATCTGGCCGGCCAGAACGGTCCGCTGTTCAACCCGGACATCTACCGCCGCATCGTCAAGCCGCGTCACAAGCGCCTGGTGCAATACATCCGCTCCCGCACCCAAGCCAAAATCTGGTATCACACCTGTGGCTCGTGCGCGGACCTCATCCCCGATCTCATTGACAACGGGGTGCACATCCTCAACCCCCTGCAAATCAGCGCCCGCAACATGGACCCGCAGGACCTCAAGCGCCGCTTCGGCAAACAACTCGCATTTTGGGGCGGCGGCGTGGATGCCCAGCACATCCTGCCACAGGGAACGCCGGAACAAGTCGCGGTCAACGTCCGCCAGAACCTGAGCGCGCTCATGCCCGGCGGTGGCTATGTTTTCAACAACTGTCACAACATCCAGGGCGAAGTCCCGCCGGAAAACATCCTGTCCATGTTCGACACCGCCTACGAATGCGGATTTTACGGCTGATGCCCGGGGGCGAATGGTTTTTTGCTAGAGCCATCGGCGGTTTGCAAACGTCCATGGCTGGAGATGGCATTCGGCGGGTGCCACCCGCCCCATCCCGGAGCCGCCGCAACAACCCTCACGCGACCGTTGCCGGGAGGCGGTTTCTCGGCTATATCAATCGCGACGATGAATGTTCCCGCACGGCTGAGCTACTGCCCTGATCCGCTCCGTTATGCCCGCCGCTTGACCCGCGAGGTGATGGTGGGCGGCGTCGGCATCGGTGCCGGCAACCCGATCCGCGTGCAATCGATGATCACTTCGGACACCCGCAACACCACGGATTGCGTGGCGGAAGTGCTCGGTTTGGCGGAGGCTGGCTGCGAGATTGTTAGAATCACCGCCCAAACCAAGGCCTATGCGGCGAATTTGCAACACATCGCCCGCGGCGTCCGTGCTGCCGGTTGCCAGGTGCCGTTGGTCGCGGATATTCATTTCAAACCGGACGCCGCGCTCGAAGCCGCGAGATGGGTCGAAAAAGTACGCGTCAACCCCGGCAACTACGCCGACAAGAAAAAATTCGCGTTGCGTGAATACAACGATGCCCAATACGAGGAGGAACTTGATAGAATCCGCGAGGAATTCACGCCTCTGGTTCTGTTATGCAGGGAATTGGGCCGCGCCATGCGCATCGGCACCAACCATGGGTCGCTCTCGGATCGCATCATGAACCGCTACGGCGATACCCCGCTCGGCATGGTGGAAAGCGCGCTGGAATTCGCCCGCATCGCCCGCGATCACGACTATCATGCGCTGGTTTTCTCGATGAAGGCTTCCAACCCGAAGATCATGATCGCAGCGTATCGACTGCTTGCCGCCCGGCTCGATGCCGAAGGCCCGGATTGGAACTATCCGATCCACCTCGGCGTGACCGAAGCCGGCGATGGCGAGGACGGCCGGATCAAGAGTGCCATCGGTATCGGGTCGCTCCTCGCAGATGGCATCGGCGACACCATCCGCGTCTCGCTCACCGAGGACTCGGTGTATGAAATCCCGGTGGCCAAAGCACTGGTCGGCCCGTTTGATATGTTAGGCGCGCCTGATAGGGGCTCGGGAGCGTCTGATAGTGGCTCGTGCGCGGCTGATAGTGGCTCATGCGTGGCTGATAGTGGCTCATGCGTGGCTGATAGTGGCTCATGCGTGGCTGATAGTGGCTCGGGCGTCCCGCCCCAGACCGTGTCGGGAGCTTCCAGCTCCGCGTCAGGTCCAAGCGTCGCGGCTGATAGTGGCTCATGCGCGTCTGATAGTGGCTCGGGCGTCCCGCCCCAGACCGTGTCGGGAGCTTCCAGCTCCGCTCTGAATCAAGCAGCTTGCCGCATCCGCCCGGTTTGGGATCAAGCCACCAAGGAAACCTCATCGTATCTTCCCCATTGGAGGATTCCTGGGGCCACCTATGCGGTGACTTTCCGTCTCAAAGATTCCATTCCTGCCACCGCATGGGATGCCTACCACCGGCGTCGGGAAATTCTAACGAACAAGTTGGAACAAACCATTGCAACCAGTAGATCCCGCAACTCGTTGGCTGCCGTGATGACCCATCGAGCGGAAATGGCGGAACTCCAGGAGAGCATGATTGAGCCAGTTTTGAACGAGTCCCATGGCGAGTGCTGGTTGCAGCGTCCGGAGATCGCCGGGTTGGTGTTGGATGCGCTGAAGCATTTTGATGGGGATCGTTATACGCTGCTTTGCTGGTCGGTCATGCCGAACCATGTGCATGCGATCCTCCGGCCGCATGAAGGACAGAAGCTGGAGAACATACTTCATTCGTGGAAATCCTTCACTGCCAAGATGGCCAATGAGCTGTTAGGTCGGACGGGCGGATTCTGGCAGGAGGAATATTACGACCATGTTGTCAGGGATGGGGAGGACTTCCGCAATCAGATCCGGTATGTGTTGGAGAACCCGCGCAAAGGACAGGCGGCGGGTGAGTGGACTGGATCAAGGTATGGGGCGACATGGGAGGAGGTGCTCGGAGCGGGACGCTCCGAGCACGGTCTGGAGCAGGATGCTCCAGCCACTTTCACGCCCCGCCACGGTCTGGAGCAGGATGCTCCAGCCACTTTCACGCCCCGCCACGATCTGGAGCAGGATGCTCCAGCCACGTTCACGCCCGACCACGGTCTGGAGCAGGATGCTCCAGCCACGTTCACGCCCCGCCACGGTCTGGAGCAGGATGCTCCAGCCACTTTCACGCCCCGCCACGGTCTGGAGCAGGATGCTCCAGCCACTTTCACGCCCGACCACGGTCTGGAGCAGGATGCTCCAGCCACGTTCACGCCCCGCCACGGTCTGGAGCAGGATGCTCCAGCCACTTTCACGCCC
>CAISTY010000025.1 GCA_903888515.1 Akkermansiaceae bacterium
CACCCAGTCGCGCAGGTCCGGCGGCAGGAGCATCGGGGTGTCGTGGTCAATGTTGACGAAGCGGACGGCCATTCCCCTTATACGACAAGCCTTGGCGGGTTTGTTCATCGGGCTTTGGCTAAGTCCGACAGGCTGCTAGGAGTCCTTTCAACGCCTACTTGTTCGACGTGACCACAGGCGCGCAAACCCGTAAACTGGCACCCTCGGGTGGATCATTTACTGAGCCGATTGGCGTTGCGATCGACGGCAATCTCGCCGTCGTCGGGGATCGCGGCGCACATAAGACCTATCTCTTCGAAGTGAGTAGCGGCAACCAGCTCGCAGTGATAAACAACCCCAGCCTTAATGCCGTTTCCGGGTTCGGCGGTTGCATGGCACTCGACAACGGCAAGCTCGTCGTCGCGGCACAGTGGAGCCAAGAGTTCTTCGTGTACGACGTGAGCACTCCCGCCACGCCCAAGCGGTTGGGAGCAGGTCCGATAGTCAAATACGTTGGTGGTTTCGCCGAGCGAGCAGTGGCCCTCGAGGGCAACACCATGATTGCCGGGGCATATAAGGGTCCCGCCAAAACTTACAAAGGCCAGGCGTGGCTGTTCGACTTGAGTGGTCTCACCGAATACGACGGCTTGGGGGGCGGCGGCACACCCACCGAAACAGAATTGACCTACGGCTACGACTCGGCCGTGCATGGTGCGCAACCATGGTTCGGCGTATCGGTTGACATCGATGGCGGTCGCGCCATCGTCGGGGCGCATCAGGCTGGTGCAGGCGGAGGCACTGGCAAGGAAGGTATGGCCGTTCTGTTCAACGTGCCCACTCCCACTTCGTTCACTAAACTGGCGGAGATTACACCCACTACCCGCACTGCTGGCGAGGCATTCGGCTTCAGAGTGGGAATCAGCGGCAACACCGCCGTGGTCGGCTGCTTTGCTCCAACTGGTTCGAGCGGCAGGGCCTATCTGATGGACATAACTAATACCTCATTGCCCACGCAAGTCCAGAAGATGACCTCCGCCCCGACGCTCTACACGAGTGACAACTACGGTTGGCCCGTGGCCATCGACGGCAACGTGGCCCTTGTCGCGGCAGGCATATATGACGTGCCGTCTTTCACCGATGCCGGCGCGGTGTACATCTATACGGCACCCCCACCGGCAACTGGTTACGCCACTTGGGCGGCTGCGCAAGTGCCACCTGTAACCGGCGATCCCTCCGCTGATGACAACAATGACGGCGTTGCCAACGGCGTGGCCTACTTCATGGACGAAGCCGGTCTCGCCACCAACCCGGGCATCGTTGGCGGATCAGTGACATGGCTCAATGGCGGCAATATCCTCAATTCCGAGTATGGTGCTGACAAACAGTTCGTCGTCCAAACCTCCAGCGACCTCCAGACGTGGACGGATGTTCTCAAAACGGATCCCAATCTCATCCTCATCGACCCCGTCGTTTCCCCTCCCGCTGACGGATCGGTCAGCTACACCCTGCCTACGGGCGCGGCCAAGTCCTTCGTCCGCCTCAAGGTGACTCCGAACTGACCCGCAGCCCGCGCTGCCGGGAAATCACCCGAACCCCCAACCAACCCCAGGGCCGCCGATCACAAATCGGCGGCCCTGCTGCGTTCTGCCTGTAGCGGCGGTTTGCCGATGGCCATCTCCGCTTCGCTTCGGTTGTGACCGTCGCACTCTTGCGCGATCCCGGCGATCCACATACAGGAAAGCCAGCG
>CAISTY010000026.1 GCA_903888515.1 Akkermansiaceae bacterium
CACAGAACCGCTCTATGGGAATTTTTTGCTTCACACCGAAGCACCAGCCCGAATTCCGCTCGCAATCGCTGATCCCGCTAGGGAAAACGGCGTGTGGCTCTATGACAGCACGTTGGGTGTTCCTGTTTACGTGAATCAGAATCCGTGGACCAAGTTCGATCCCGAGGGGCTTACTGCACGTGAGGGTGTAAAGATCTATGGTGAATCATGGATTTCCGGTCCCCTTAAATTAGTCGGTGCTGCCTTGGATGGTGTAGGAAACGCCACGGATTGGGCGATTGGCAAACTTACCAATAGAACTGCCAGAGATGTTAGGAACGACAATGATAAAGCATTTGATAAGCTGGCGCGTAAATTCACGCCCAGAATCAATGGACAAAGCGATGCCGATTACGAGAAGAGCGTTGTACAGACGGGGAATCTCATCAAAACCCCTCCAATGCTTGGAATAGTTGGGGAGCTTGGGGTAGTTGGGAAGGCTGCGGCGGTCGAAGGGGTTGCCGCCAACTCCGCAAATGGGCCAGTGAAACCAGGAGACACGGGTACATATGGTGGACTCAAGAGGCAAAAGAATGCACTTGGCGAAACCGAACCGATGGACATGGATCATCGGCCATCTTTTGCGGCTCAGGTTAAGGCTCGCGAGGCGGTGCTGGGACGTCAGTTGGAGCCGGAAGAACTTGCAAAATTGAAAGCCAGCACCCCAGCGGTGGCTACGCCCAGGTCGGATCATCAGCAGAAGAGTCGAACTTACGGGGGCCGGAACACAAAGGCGCAGATTGCAAAGGATGCCGCTGATCTTGACAAGGCGGCCGCCAAGGACAATTCAGCCTATAAATAAAAGAAGCGAATGAGAAAAAAAATTACCGACTACTTAGGGGCCCCGGCTTCAATCATGTTACGTGACGAACCTTTTTCGAACTGGCGTTTCGAAAAATCCTTAGAGAAAGACCTTGAAGAACCGATCATTCAGTATGTGTTTACAGGGCATGCGGTGGCTTTGCGGTGTGATTGCGACGAAAAGATAGGCACCATCTTTCTGCGCGCAGATAAACACGACAAGCAGGATGGAAACCTCTTCGAAGTGCCATTCGTTTGGACTCGCGGTCAGGTTCTTACTCATTTCGGCCCGCCTTCCAAGAGCGGTCCCAAGGTCGTTGATCCGATCCTTGGTGACTATGGGGCGTGGGACCGTTTTTCGTTTCAGGATTACTCAGTTCACATTGAATATAGAATGGACCGCGATGAAATTCGACGAGTTACCCTGATGCAAAATGATAGCGTTCCATAAAAATGCAAAATGAACCCAAATGTTGCGGGCCGAATTGATATCGTATGAGATTCGCAAATTGACATCGTCGTTATTTTGCTAGATTGCCACGCTCTCATCGGGTTTCAGGTCCGCTATCATCGTAGTTACGGCGTTTGATGATGACGACGTGTTATCATTTTGGCGCGGCATTGGAGGCTGTGCATTCGGTTTTGCGTTGCCGCAAAATCCGATTTTTCATCGGGGTCCGGCGACAATGGAATGGAACACACAGAACAACCACCGCCGGTCGAAAGACAACATCACGGCAGGCAGGCAGGCAGAGCCGGGTGGTGGATGTGCGCGGCAGCGCGCTGTCCGACTTCTATGCCATAACACGCGGGGTCATCCCGATCAGCTGTTGCGGGCCGAATTGATATCGTATGAGATTCCCAAATTGACATCGTCGCTATTTTGCTAGATTGCCACGCTCTGATCGGGTTTCAGGTCCGCTATC
>CAISTY010000027.1 GCA_903888515.1 Akkermansiaceae bacterium
CGCGTTTCGGTTCGTAATCGGTGAGCTGAAGGAAATAGTCATGGAAACTGTCGGCGGAGCCGCGGTCGAAGCCGGCCCAGAACGCCGGTTCGCAGACCGCCGCGCAACCGCTGGCGACCATGCTGATATAATCGTCGGTGGTGCGACTAACCATGTGGGCGTGAGGTTCGATGTAGCGCATGGGGATGAGGAGATTTGAGATTTGAGATTTGAAATTATAAGGCACTCGGCCAGGCACCACAGGCGGCCTTGGTGGTCGCGGCGGCAATCGGTTGGTCCGTGGGATCGCTGAAGGCAAGGAGGATGCGTTTCGCCGCCTGGGGCTCGCGGGAGCAAAGCTCCGCCAAAGCGCAATGAAAGGCCGCCATCCGGAAATCATCCTCACCCGCAGCGCGCGCGACGCGGTCGAGGAAGGCGCCGAGGTCGATCATTTTGTGACGGGCTTCGACATAGTGGAGATCGAGGATTTCGGGGCGTGTCAGGGGCTTGTGCATGGGCTGGAGTTGGTTGCGGTTTTAACTTTCATGAGGCCGGGACCGGAAATTACATTTCCCGGCTGGAGTCACCGCGACCTGCCACAGGAACCCGCGTCAGCGTGCCGGCGAGGTAGCGGCTAACCAATTGGAGGGGTGGTTGGGTTTCAGGGGTTGCCACCACGTCGATTCCCAGCGCCTGCAAGCGTCGTTGCATGTGTGGTCCGGCGGAACCCGAAATCACCGCTTGGCAATCGTGAAGCAGGGCCGCGAGTTCGGCATGATGGTCGCAGACGTCCCCCGGATTGTCATGACGGACACGATAGAATGGCCCCCGAATCTCGCCATCGCGCGCGTCAAACAACCCGAACTTGACCGCACGCCCCAGGCGCGCCGCCAGCACGTCCTGCTGTTCCTGTTCCGCGACTGCCACGCGAAGGCGGGTTCGGTCCGTCATGATGTTATGGGCATACGCTCAGAACGACGGCCTGGCAAGCACAAAAAAATCACCGCGCACAAAAAACACCCGTGTTTCACCTTTTCACCTGCGAAAGCGCTTGTTCGTATTGGCGTATGCTCGCAATCTCCTGAAAATAAATGGAGTATTCATGAACGAGCCCGGCCCGCGTTTCCGGGGGATATTCTTTGCAGTCCATGAAACTGGAACCCGAGATGCACCGCCGATACTCGGACTTCCACGCCTATGAATTCTTCGTCGCTCGCCGCCCTCCGTCCAGCACTATTGTCTGCGGCTACGCCGACAGGGTGCATGACCATGAATGAACCAACCCTTGACAGTGTTATCACCGCCCGCACCGCTTGAGGCATTCATCCCCGGGGAACTCGACCAGCAGGGCTGCGCGCAGGTTTTCGCCCCGCAGATCGGCAAGTCCGACCCTCCCCCTAACCGAAAATCGCCATCATGTGGCCGAAGACCTCGGAGTTTTTGACCATGCCGGCGAAGCGGGCGGCGTGCGGGCCGACGGCGGAAACAAGGGTGGGGTCCGAGGTGTGGCTGGTGCCGGTCCAGCCGATGCCGGTGTGGTTGCCCGCGAACTGTCCTAACAGACCTTCGGGTTTTTCGAGTTGATGGTTCCACTCGACGATGGGTTGATGCCTGAAGATTGCGAGCAGGGCCTCCGATTCGTCGTTCTTGAGGGAGAATCCGAGACGGCGTTTGACGAGGTCCGCCAATTGATTGGCGTCGCCGTTTTTGTTAGTTGTCCACTCGGTGAGGATCCGCTCGTGGGAGGCGGTGGCGCGGGGGATTTTCGCGAAGCACGGGGTGCTCTCGGTATAGCTGTAGCCCATGCCGTTGAGTCCCGGATTGGCGTTGCCGTGGTCGCTGGTGACCACGATGAGGATGTCATCGCGTCCGGCGATCATCGCGAGCATCGCGGCCAAGGCATCATCGAAGGCAAGTTGGTCGCCTAACAGCCCGGCGATGTCGTTGAGGTGCGCGGCGTGATCGACGCGCGCGCCTTCCACTTGGAGGAGGAACGGTGGGTCGTCGGCGAGGAAGCGGGAGAGCGCGGCCTTGGCCATCTCGGTGAGGGTGGGAATCCGCGCGGCGAGGGATGGGTCGTGATCGCGATCAAGGGTGAACGGCAGATGCCCGTTGGTGAACGTGCCGAGAAGTTTTTTCCCGCGGGCGGCCAGCAGTTCGTCGCGGGAGTTGACGATTTGATAGCCCGCCTGGGTGAAATCGCCGGCGAGGTCGCGTTGGTCCGGGCGTCGTTGGGGATTGAAGAAGCCCGAGCCGCCGCCAAGGATCACATCCACGCGATTGAGATACTGCGGGGCGATGCTGTTTTCGTTGCCGCGGGATGATATCGAGGCGGCGAAGCCCGCAGGTGTCGCGTGAGTGACGGTGGCGGTGGTCACCAGGCCGATGCGCGCATTGCAATTCTTTTTCAGGATGGCGGCGATGGGAGTGACTTCCTTGCCGGAGGGATCCACGTTGATCGCACCGTTGTTGACGCGCTGGCCGCCCCCCCATGCCGATGAGGCGGCGGCGGAGTCGGTGACCATCGAGTTGGCGGATGCGGTGTCCATCAGGCCACGGGATGCGGTGCGGTCGTTGAGGAGTTCCCACCACCGGGTGCCGCGCTTGCGGGTGAGATGGGAGTAGGCTTCTGCAAGAGTGAGCACGCCCGGGCTCATGCCATCGGAAACCATGAAAACGATACCGCGGACTTTTGTGGCGGGAGCCGCGGCGGCCTGGGCCGTTAGATGGTTGCCGCCAAGGAAGGCGGCCGCGCCTCCCAAGCCGGCGGTTTTCAGCCAGTCGCGACGGGCAATGTTGACGGTTTCGGAGTCGGATCTCATGGGGTATGGGGTGTGGTGGTTCACCGATCATGCGGGTCGGGCGTAAAGGATACGAAGCGGGAAAATCAACCTTTCAGGGCGGTGGCTGGAGAGAACACAGGCCGCAACACACGGGACATGCACGAACACCTGCCGGCAATTCACTATCTATCGCCCGCCCACGGAAGCCCGGATTTTTTTCCTGCCGTTCACGAAATCCCGTGTGTTCACGGATCCGTGAACAGGGCCGTTTTCGTGAACATCCGCCGCCATCCGACGGGAGGTCCGGCATCTAGCAGGCAGAGAAATGCGGGGCTCGGCCATGTGTCGTCAGGAAAAGAGCTTCACGGCGATGTCGCGGGGAAGTCTCATGGGGCATCAACCGGGAGCTCTATGCCGCCAGAATTTCCTCCTTCACAATGTGCAACCGGACGATTGCAGGGCGGTCTCCATCGTCGTAATGACAGGTCAAGGCATCGCGGATCTGCTGGCGCAGTGCCTCCATCGTATCCGCCTCGGTGAAGATGGATGCGCTCAGGGCGCGGGCGGTGAATCCGCCTTCCGGTGCTTCTTCCACCACGAAAATGATTTCGTTCATGCCCGGAGGCTAACCCGCCGCGCTGCGGAATTCAAGAACTCAGAACCACCCGCCCGACATCCCCGAAAAACAAAAGACCGGGCAGCGCCAGAAATACCCTGTAGCGGTGCTCTGAGCGTCGGTGCGAATGAAGTGCCAGCGTGAGACTATGGATTCCCCAAGTGGCGAGGAAGGAGAAAGAACGGCGACCGGCGAAGAGCTTGAGCAGGGGTAAGGGAATCATGTTTCCGGCGTCTCACTGCGAGTCGCGGCGGCTGGAGAGAAGACCGGCCGCAACACGCGGGCTAACAGAAGCACCGCGCAGCCGGTGGCAACCACCGAGTCGCCGAGCGGGAAATCATAGTGATAGGAAAACCAGAAGCCGGCCAGAGCGATGATCCCCCCGGCGGCCATCGCCAGCCACAGGTTGGCGCGCAGGCTGCGGGCGAAGGTCGCTGCTGTTAGAACGGGCAGCACCAGGAAGCCGAAGGCTACCAGCGGTCCGGCGGTGGCCACGGTGATGCCGATGACCGTACCGTTGACCACCATCGCGGCGACCGTCCAGGCGCCGACGGCGAGCCCGGCGACCGAGGCGAAGTCGGGGTCGGTGAGCGTGAGCAGCAGCCGCCGCCGGAAACCCAACAGAAACAGGAAACCCGCTGTTAGGGTGATGCCTAGCAGCTTCAACTCGGAGTCTCCGATGAACAGCAGGCGGCCGTGAAACAAATCCCCCAGATAGGTTTCGCCCACGGCATCGGTGGCCAACATCAGGTGGGTCGCGGAAACCGAGGTGAGATAGACCACCGCCAGCCATGCTTCGCTGATGTGCGCCGCGCGTTTCCACGGAGTGGCGATGAGGAGCAGGCCGGGAAGCCCGAACATCAGGGAACCGACCAGCGCCTTGGCGGATTCCTCCGTGAGTGATTCCGCCCACGGCCAGTGCCGCGATGCGCCGAGGAATACGAAGGCGATGCCAGCCATGGCGATCTGGGGAAGCGCCAGTCCTAACAAAACCGCGCGGCCGAGAATCAGGTGGCGGCCGACCACGGGCAAGAGCACACCGATCATGACGGCGGCCCAGAGGGCTTTGCCAAAGAGGAATGTTTCAGGCATTAGATGGAGGATGCGGGGTTGTCATGGCGATGATCGAAATCCGTAGCGGTGAGTTCAGCCAACGTGCCGTCCTCCACCCAGTAGAAGCGTCCGGCGATGTCCCGAAATGGTGAAAACTCGTGGGCCACGAGTACCACCGCGCGGCCGGAGGACCGTTGCAGATCGCCGAGCATCGCCGCCACGGCATGCTGCGTCGGGCGATCCACCCCGGCCGTCGGTTCATCGAGTAACAGGCAATCCGGCGCGCACGCCAGCGCCCGGGCGAGCAGCACCCGCTGGCGCTGCCCGCCTGATAGGGAGTCGAACGGTTGGCCGGCGATTGCCTCCGCCTGGCAATCACGCAATGCCTGGAGATGGAACGACGTGCGCGGTGTGACGAGGGTTTTCCACCATGGCACGCGGGCGGATGCGCCGAGTTCAACCATTTCGAGCGCGGTCAGAGGCAGCGCCGGGGCGACGCTGGCATGCTGCGGCACATAGCCGAAGCGGGTGTGGCCGCGCTCGATGGTTCCGGCCAGCGGTTCCAGCAGGCCGGCGATGGCTCGCAACAAGGTGGTTTTGCCGCCGCCATTCGGGCCGCCGATGACGAGGAAGTCACCGGCGGCCACCGCGAGGTTGACGCCTTCGAGCACGGTCACGCCACCGTAACCTAGCGAAAGATTTCGCAGCGAGATCATGGGGCGAAGGCGTTGGCGAGGGAATCTATCAGGGAAACGTAGTCCTTTGCGGCGGGCGTGCCGTTCACCATGATAGGGATGCTGACCACCTTGGCGCCGGTCAACCCGGCGAGTTGGTTGGGAATTCGGTCGCTATAGAAACTCTCCTTGACGATGAGTTTCACCCCGTTTTGTTGCATGGCGGCGGCGAGCGCCTGGATGTCGCGCGGGCCGGGTTCGATGCCGGGTTTCGGCTGGATCGTGCCCACCTGGGTCAGGCCGAAGCGCGCGGCGAAATACGCCAGGTCCGGGTGATAACTGACGAACTTGATGTTCCGGCCCGCGAGCTTGGTTTTCCAACCGGCCATGCGCCCTTGCAACATCGCCACCACCTTGTCGCCATTCGCCTTGAACAGGGCGGCGGATTCCGGCCGGAGTTGTGCCAGTTTCGCCGCGATGCCACGGGCCATCATCTGGCCATACACGGGATCGGTGTTGTAATGCGGGTTTCCGTTAGGGTGAACGTCACCGCCCTTGCGATCCAGGCTGGTCGGCACGTTCAGCGGCTTGACGCCGCCGCTCAGGTCGAGGAATCCCGGGCCATCCTGCTGGATTTTCTGGTTGCGGGATTCCTTGACCAGTGCCGGGGCGTAAGCGTGTTCCAGTCCGAGCCCGAGTTGGATGAAGAGATCCGCCCGCGCGAGTTTGGTGATCGCGCTGGGTTTGAGCGGCACGTTGTGGGGATCCTCGCGCCCGCTCGCGATGCAGAAGATCTCCACCTGATTCCCGCCGACCTGCCGGGTGATGTCTGCCAAATCGGGCAGGGTGACGACGACATTCAAGGGTGCGGCATGAAGGAGTTTGCTAACAATTAGAAATGTGGTGATAATGGTTTTCATGGAAGTAGGGGTTCAGGGTTGGAAGGAATGTTTGTGGGCACCGAGGATGGCGGTCCACTGGAGGTAGCCGACCCAGTCGTCATCCTTGCCGTAGAAGCTTCCCGACTCACCGTTGATATGACTGACTCCGCAACGCAGGCGGTTGTATTCGCTGAGGTTGTATGTCAGATATGCGGACAAGGAGTTTTGGGATTGCGTCGAGCGGACCATGCCATCGGCCACGCCGTCGGCGTCGGCATCCGATTGGGACCAACATTCCGGTCGGAACCAATCGTAGCGGATGCCCGGCTCCCAATTCTTGCCGATCCGGTATTGGGCGTAAATGTAGGCGCCTTTCGCGGTGGAGTCACCGTGGGTCGGGCTCCCGGCAAATATCGCGTCCGGGCCGAACGCCCCGCGGTTTTTTCCGCGGAGAACTTCGCCACCGATTTCCAGGCGATTGAAACTGGCGGCGTCGGGCAGCCAGGTGAGTTTGAAATCGGCGCTGGCGAGTTGGCGCGTCCCCTGTTCGCGGCCGCAGGCATAGTCGAGGCCGACGTTGAGGGTGGTGTTGCCACCGAGTTCGAAAATGGTTGCGGCGCGGCCATAATAGGTGAGGTCGCTGAACGAGCGGTGATCGCTGTTCGCAAAGAGGTTCTCCTCGTCGCCGCCCAATGTGGTGAACAGCCCGGTGGCCGCCGTTTCCGCGCCGATGTGGTCCACCGCTCCCGCCGTGAATCGGAAGTAATGGCCGACCGGGGGCACCCAGCTCAGCTCGACACCGCGCGCCTTGGTCTCTCCGCCCAGAATCCCTTCTAACGAAGCGGGCCGGTCGGTGAACGGCAGCTCGTGGCTGTGGACCTTCCCCAATCGCGAGAAATCCGCGAAGAACAGGCCGGCCTTCACGCCAAGACCATAGGGCAGCGCGGTGGTTTCAATGGCCGCCTCCTCCACGCCCAACGAGACTTCACCGAACGGATCGGTCTTCGTCCATGGGTCGAGTTCGCTCTCGGCATTGAAAACGACATAGGCGTGGGCCAGTTGATCGACGTTGGCCTGGACCATCAACTCGATGTCGCGCGGGGTGATGTTGAAGTTGTTGGCACTCGCGGAATACGAACCAATGATATCAATGGCCGCGGAAATCTCCGGGTTGAATAGACTCAAATCGGAGCGCTTCGGCACGGGCAGAGGATCGGCCTGCGACATGCCTGTTAGGTCCGGTGTTGCCGGCGGCGCTGTGCCGATGGCGGCCTTGGAATCGTTGGTCGGTGATGGCCGGACCGCGCGAGTTGATCGGGCGGCCGGGGCGGCGGCGGGTCGCGCTGCGACCTGCTGCTGGAGGTCCTTGACCAGCTTGGTGAGGTCTTGGACTTGCTGGCGGAGTTCGGCGATCTCGGACTTCGCCGGATCGGCGGCTTCTTCCGCATGGGTGAGCTGGGTGGTGGCCGCAATCAGGCCAAGTGCCCTGATCACGGATCGGGTGAGTGGATTCACGGGTACGATTTGGAAAATTGATTTCATGGATATGTTAGATTGTGATGGCGGCGCCAAAAGGGAAGTGCGGCATGACGACACGCGCCGCCAGGGCGCCGTGTGGCCGCTCAAAACACATACAAGGGCAAACTAAACCGTTCCCTACGGTCCCCTTGGAGGTGCGTGCGCCAGAACCCCACCGATCAGGTGGGACGGCATCGGGACATCCACTGCCGGAATGGCAACCGGTGCCAGTGGCGGGGGCGATTCGACATCCACCGGAACGATGTCCGGAACCACGGTGTCATAACCGCCACTGAGTATCAACGTCACCGCGCACACGTGCCCGTGTTCGTCGGCATGGTCGTGCAGGCACTTATGCAGCGCATGGTTTGAAGCCATCGCCAGCACGACGAGCAACTGAGCGATCACGACCATTGCCGTGAGGGACCAGAAGCGGCTGCGATGTCGGCTGCGTCTCATCTGATAGAGCCCGGTGGGGTGTCAAACCCAGCTTCCGGACGCCGCCACTGTAAGCCATCGCCGCCACCAAGCAAGCCGCAAATGCAAAAAAAATGCGTTTAGGCGGGGCATTTGTTTCCAATCCGAGTGGCACTTCACTCAATGGTGGCGTCACCGGATGGATCGTTTCTTCCGATAAAGTGAGCGTGTCAGCCTGCGACCGGGGCTTGTCATCAGAAGTGAACGGTTTTACGCTGCGCCACCAATGAACCCCATCGTCCAGGAAATCATTCAGAGTCTTCGCAAATCAGGCCTCCGTCGGACGAAGGCTTTGGAAGAACTGATCACCACGCTTCTGGAAAGCAAGCGGCCGATGACGCTGGCGGAACTCGCCACCTCCGCGCGCCTCGCCGATCAATGCGACAAGGTCACCGTCTTCCGCCTGCTCCAGCGGCTGGCCGAACACGGAGCCGTCAGGCGTCTCGGGCTGCACGAACGGGCCGCCTATTTCACCCTGCTGATTCCCGGCAAACACAGTGACTACCTGATCTGCACCAGTTGCGGCAGCATCAAGGCCATCGAGGCCCCTTGCCCCGTCCATCAACTCGAAGCCGAAATCCGCGAGAAAACCGGCTATCGCAATCTCTATCACGAACTCGAATTCTTCGGCGTCTGCCCGAAATGCGCGTGACGCCCCCGCACCGCGGGGCACCATCCACCCGCGTCATTTGGCACGAATACCAAAGTTGGACCCGCAACTTGGGGCGGATTTACCAATGAAACCCTGAGAACCGCCCCGGGTGACAGGCCGCCCACGCCAACTCATGGAATTCCTTGTCTCCGGCGAGCGGACCGTTAAGTTCGCGGGCGGAGATTTCACCCTCCTCATCATCATGGCAATCGTTCGCTTCAGTGTCTCGCTCGAAAAGGATCTGGTCGATAAGTTCGACCGGAAAATCAAGGCCGAATGCTGCCCCACCCGCTCCAAGGCCGTGGGCGACCTGATCCGCGATGCGCTGGTGCATGGCGAATGGCAGGAGGGCAAGGAAGTCGTCGGTGCCATTGTGCTCGTTTACGATCACCACAAGCGCGACATCCAGCAGAAACTCACCGAGGTTCAGCATGACAGTCACGACGCGATCATCTCAACCCAGCACATCCACCTCGACCATGACAACTGCATGGAGATCGTCGCGGTGCGCGGAAAACCCAAGGTGCTCGACGCCATCGTCAAAGGCCTGAAGACCGTCAAGGGACTCAAACACGTCTCGTTCGCCGCGGGCACCACCGGCACCAATCTTCCCTGACCCGCGCCCCTGCCTTCAGTGGCCCCTTGGCCGTCGTCCGTGGTGGATGGCGGGCAGGAGGACAGGCGTCCCGCCCAATACTGTTCAATTAGCATTTCAAAGCCACTTTCTTGTCGAGTTGTTGATGTGCCACGCTCCTCTGCTTTGATTGTCGATTGAGGATTGTTGATTTTTGATTGGTGAAGTGAGCTTGCTTGGCGCGGATGCTCGGTTTCAAGCTCAGATCAAAAATCCAAAATCAACAATCGACAATCATCAATCCAAGTCGGAAATGATCACGATGCCCGGGGTTTCGCTTC
>CAISTY010000028.1 GCA_903888515.1 Akkermansiaceae bacterium
GTGCTTTTCCACCCGTTTCGCAAGCTCTGGGTTCTCGATCATTCACCAAAGTTAACATGGCCCCCGATTTTGGGCCATTTCACGTTGAAATCTGTCTAGTTTTGCTCCGGCAAAAAATCTAGTTTTGAACCAGCGCCGACAGGATCAAGAAAAAGGATTGCGGCGGCAAGAGCGGTGGAGTTGAGGTGCCTCCCAGACTGCCATGAGTTCCCCCGCGTCAAGCTCTTCTTCACCATCATGGACTTCCGGCAGGCCACCGCGCTCTTCGCCGATCCGGACTTCGATGGCGATCCCGTCCAGATTTACGAACCGGCGGATGACGAGAGTGTGGTTCCTCCAGTTGAGGACGGTGATGGCACCATCGTCGGCGATGACATCAACCCCTATCAGGTGGATGGTGATCCTGATTTCCCTGACGGCCCCACCGGCAATCCGCCCCCCGTCAAATACTACGTGGAAAACGTCGAGGTCAGCGTCGCCACCGAGCGCGTGCAGTATCTCGATGCCAGTGGCAAACTCATCACCGAATCACTCCGGGATTACACCCGCAATGCCGTCCTCAAGGAGTATGCCTCGCTGGATGATTTTCTAACTGTGTGGAACGATGCCGAGCGCAAACAGGCCATCCTCGAAGAATTGGCGGAAAAGGGCGTCTTCCTCGATGAACTCGCGGATCATGTCGGGCGCGACTACGACGCCTTCGACCTCATCTGCCACGTTGCCTTCGATCAACCTCCGCTCACCCGCCAGGAACGCGCGGACAAGGTGAAGAAACGCAACGTCTTCGCCAAATACGGCGACCAGGCCCGCGCCGTGCTGGAAGCCCTGCTCCAGAAATACTCCGACAGCGGCATCACCAGCGTGGAATCCATGGACATCCTGAAAGTGGATCCGCTCACTGATTTCGGTACCCCGATGGAAATCATCAAATTCTTCGGTGACAAAAACACATATGGGAAGGCAAGCGGGGTTGTGCGGTGAAGTCATTTCTTCCATCCAATCAAAGCGGACTCATCCACGGCAACGAGTTGCATGGCGGGTTGATCACCGGCTACGACAAGGAGAAGGAATGGGGAATAATTCTCAACCAAACGGACTGGCTGAAATCGTCGTTCATCCAGGGGGCAATGGAATTCAATCCAATCTATCATATTCGCGGCAAGAACTGGGGCGTCCGCTTTTCATACTCGGCATATTCGGGGAACATCTCCCGTAACCAACATTCCTCACGTCGCGCTTTGGCGGCAAAGAATGGAATCAGGGCCGCTGCAACCACCAACGCCGGCCAGCTTTGCCAGACCAAGGCCCAGCCAACCGCCACGGCAATGACACTGGTGTAAAGCGGGTGGCGGATCACCGCATAGATGCCGTGCCGCACGAGACGCGCTTGCGCCGACGGCATGGGCAGTGGGGTGAGGTTCCTGCCGAGCGCCATCGCTCCGGCAAGCGCGACGCACGCTCCTACGATCATCAACGCCACGCCCACAATCCGCACCCCAATGGGAAAGCCGCTGCGGTGACCGCACACCGCCAACAGCACGACCGCCGCGAGCAATACGCCTTGCCCGACGACCCAAACACCTCCGCGCTGAAAAAAGCGATTCATGCCGGGCAACGCTTGAGGTGGATGTTCTGGATCATACCGCAAAGCCGGTTCCTGGGTTTCCGGGCCTCCCAGAAGTACAGCCGCCTCAGTCACCGTGAATGGCAAGCGCTCTTGGTGCTCCCCAGCCCGTGTGAATTCGCACCCACTCCTTTGACGGCCGCGATGAGCGGGGCGGCGAAAGCTCTAACGGCCATGGCGGGGTGATCCGGATGCAGTTCCACTTGTTTGACGATGGCGGAGCCGACGATCACGCCATCGGCGGCGGCGGCGACTTTGGCGGCTTGCTCCGGCGTGCTGATGCCGAAGCCGACACAAACCGGCACGGCGGTGTGGGACTGGATGGCGGCGACGAGATCCGCGATGTGGGCGGAGGGTCCGCCATGGGCACCGGTCACGCCAGTGCGGGACAGCGCGTAAATGAATCCTTCGGCTGACCGGGCCAGCAGTTGCAAGCGATCAGGCGGGGTGGTGGGAGCGATCAGGCGGATGTGTTTGAGGCCCGCGCCGATGGCGAGGTCGGGGTTGAGCGCGGCTTCGTCGGGCGGCAGATCCAACATCAGTATGCCATCGGCCCCCGCAGCGGCGGCATCGTGGTGGAATTGTTCATATCCATAACTGAACACCGGATTCAGATAGGTGAAGAGCACGACGGGCGTCTGGTGCGTGGTGCGGAATGCGCGGATCAAATCCAACGCGCGGCGGGTGGTCATGCCAGCCTTGAGCGCGCGTTCCGCCGCCAATTGATTGACAATGCCATCGGCCAGCGGATCGGAAAACGGCAGCCCCAACTCGAGGATGTCCGCGCCAATATCAGCGAGGGTTTTCATGATTTCGAGCGACTTGTCGAAATCCGGGTCTCCGGCGGCGATATAAGCGACAAAGGCCTTCTGTTTGGCCGCGCGCAGTTGCTGGAATGTGTTGGAAAGGCGATCGGGCATGGGCAGACCGGGATTGTGGATTGTGGATTGTGGATTGTGGATCGTGGATCGTGGATTGTGGATTGTGGATCGTGGATCGTGGATAGTGGATAGCGGATAGCGGATAGCGGATAGCGGATCGTGGATTTCTTCTATCTTCTATCTACAATCCTCAATCCTCAATCCTCAATCCTCAATCTCCAATCTCCAATCTTCAATCCCCTCTCCCTCGTTTGACGAGCGCTTGGCAGCCTTTGATATCGAGTTTGCCGGAGGCGAGCACGGGGATTTCGCTAACGGCGAGGAGGTGTTTCGGGCACCAGAGCGAAGGGATACCCTTATCTAGCAGCTTGTAGCGGAGGTCGAGGCATTCCTGTTCGAGTGCGGATTCCGCGAGGGTGGAGAGGAGCAGGATGGCTTCGCCCTTGTGGGCATCCGGGACGCCGATGATGGCGATTTTACGTTCGGTTTCGCCATCAAGGCCCAGCAATTGGTTGATGGCGGATTCGATGGCTTCGTGGGGCACCATTTCGCCGGCGATTTTCGAGAAGCGGGAAATCCGGCCCTCGATATAGAGGAATCCGTCGTCATCGACGCGGCCGACATCGCCGGTGCGGAACCAACCGTCGTGCAGGACATCGGAGGTTTTTTGCGGATCACCGAGGTATCCGGAAAACACATTGGCTCCCTTGAACCAAATGATTCCCTGTTGGTGGATTGGCAACATCTTGTCGCTGGCGGGATCGGTGATTTTGATGGCCAGGCCGGGGAGCAACTGGCCGACAGATCCGGGACGCGACGAGGGCAGGGTGATGGCGTGGTTTTCCGGCTCGGGGTCGGGCAGGTTGACGTTGGCTCCGGGCGAGGTTTCGGTGAGTCCGTAACCTTCCTGCGGGCGCACGTCGAATTTTTCCTCGAAGGCATCCGCCAGGGATTGCGGGAGTTTTTCCGCGCCGGTGACGACGAGTGTGAGCGAGGAAAGTTGGGCAGGATCGATGCGCTTCATGTAGCCGCGCAGGAATGTGGGGGTCGAGAGGAAGACGTTGATTTGATGGAGTGCGATCAGTTCGGCGAGGCGTTTGGTTTCGAGCGGGCTGGGATAAGTGACGAGGTTGATCCCTTCGATGACAGGGAACCAAAGGGTGACGGTGCAGCCGAACGAGTGGAAAAGCGGCAGGCATCCGAGGATGGTCGAACCCATTGGCAGGTCGAGCCGGGAGCCAAACTGGGTGACGTTGGCGAGCACGTTGCGGTGGCTGAGGATCACGCCTTTGGGTTGATCCGCGGAGCCGGAGGTGAATAACAGAACCGCCTCGTCGTCGCCGCGGCGTTTGTTGAGCCTGAGGATCGCGCCTATCATCGCTACGGGGAGCAATTTGGTGAGGACGGTCCATTTAAAGATCTTGCTTTTGAGGGTGGGCAGGATGCGGTCGATGAGGATGAGATCGCGGTTGGGTGGCCATGGGAAGGCGGAGATTTTGCGGACGAAAGGATCGGCGGTGATGAAGCGGTCCACAGCGGCCTGGCGGATACACGAGCGGATGGCTTCAGGGCCGGAGGTGTAGTTGAGGTTGACGGGGGTTTTACCGGCGAAGAGCACGGCGAGATTGGCGATGAGTCCTGATTTGCCGGGGGGCAGGACGATGGCCACCCGTGGTTGATCGGTCTCCATTTTGATCACCTTGGAAAAAGCAATGGCGGCCGCCAGCACCTTGTCATAGGGCAGCTCCGTATCATCGGCACCATCCACCAGGTGGTTTTTCGAACCGTGTTTGCGCAGACCTTCGAACAGGGCCATGGCGAGCGAGCGGGTGAACAATTCCCGCGCACTGAACGCCTCTTCGGCAGCTTCCAGCAGTGACTGGCGGTAAGCCGCCACGCTCGATTCCACGGCACTGATAGGTTTGGCGACGACAAACACCGAGGAGGGCAGCGACGATCGATGCTCGATACCAAGACTGGATTCCTGCGGACAATCGATGGCGATGGGCAAAATCGGCAATCCGAAGGCGCACAGCGTGCGCAGATGCGACGCCGGGATGTGGCAGGGCGTGGCGTTGCGAACGGCGACCCTACCGGGGACGTAGATGAGAACGCCACCGTTTTCAAGATACGGCAGCAGTTGGGTGCCCGCAGCGGCCGGGGCACCGTCGATGGCTGAAAACATGGCTCCCGAATCGGATTTTTCGAGATAACCGCGCAGCGAGGGATCGTGCTGGGAGGATTCCTCAATGAGCCAGGTGATCTTGCGTTCCGAAAAGAGTCTTTCCAGTTGCAGGAGTTGCTCGAAATTGAGGCGACCGGGCATCACCAGAACGCCAGTGCCGGGAATGCGGTCCCTGTGGAGAAATTGTGTGGAGACGGCTGACATTGCGGAAAATCTCGGGGATGTGGCGCGACCCAACGCCTCGCGCCACCCGCAGTTATGCGGATTTTCCCTCCCAAGGCACGGCTTTTCTCCAGAAAAATTCCGGAGGAGCAAAAATCCGGCGTTGGCTCTCCAACCCAGCTTTCTTCATTTACTCCAAGCAGACTTGACGCGTCAATCAAGCATTCGTGATTTGAAAGCACTCCTCACGTTCACCGGTTTCCATGACCCCTATGCCCCCTCTGCCGCGACTGGCGAAATGCGCGCCGGCCCGATCCTGACGGTTCTGGCCGAGCGCTCATTTGATCGGGTATGTTTGTTCTCCACTCCCAAAGCGGCGGAGATCAGCGAAAAAACCGCAGCCGCGATCATCGAAAGGCATCCTGGCGTGAAGGTGGAAATTCTGGAGGTTCCTCTCAAAGACCCAACCAACTACCTGGGTATCCTTCGGCAACTTCGGAGCCATTTTAAAAAGCTCAACGTATCACACCCCGCCGCGGAGTATTCGATTTCCGTATCTCACCGGTCATGATGATGCCATCACCATCGACATCACTGGCGTCTCCGACGGCTAAAAACTCGGAAATGCCCTGCATGGGCGATTGGGAAAAATCTTTAATAACCCTTGATTTCGACAGAAAAACGTATAAAATTCCTCGCGAAAAGACGCGCCGCGATGAAAAAGCATGTTGATTCCATTGACGCTGCAATCCTCGACCGAATCCGGACGGGGCCGCAGGACCATGTCTGGACTCCGCTGGATTTCCTCGATCTTGGATCGCGTGCGGCGGTGGACAATACCCTTTCCCGCAACTGCAAGAGCGGTTTCATCCGTCGTGCGGGGCGCGGCCTCTACCACCAGCCGAGGAACCATCCGACGCTCGGTTCTCTAGGTCCCAGCTACGATGCCATGCAGGATCTCATCCAGCGCAAGGCCGGTGGCGACGTATTCCCGACCGGTGCCCACGCGGCCAACGTGCTCGGACTCAGCGACCAGGTGCCCATGCGGAGCTGGCACCTGACCACCGGCCCGAGCCGTCGCATCCGCAGCGGCAAATCCGAAATCGTCCTTCGCCACGTTTCGCCGCGGTTTGTATCCACGAAAAACCCGAAAAGCGCTCAGGTCATCCTCGCTCTGCGCTGGATCGGAAAACGTGGTGTGGATGATGATGTCATTGCCAAGCTGCGCCGAAACCTTTCACCGGCCGACCGCGCTGCCCTTCCTGCAGATGCCGCCAGTGCTCCCGCTTGGATTGCCGACATCTTCCGCAGCGTTGCCAAAGAACCGCCTGCCGCCTGAACCATGGATGCCTTTTTGAAGCTCACTCCCGCCGATCAACTCGACGCCTTTGTTGAGGTGAACCGGGCGATGGGCCTTGACGCCGCCAGCGTGGAAAAGGACTTCTGGGTATGCTGGACGTTGCGCGAAATCTTCTCCAACCCGGACATCGGCGGGCACATCACATTCAAGGGCGGCACCTCGCTTTCCAAGGCTTGGAAACTCATCGAGCGCTTCTCCGAGGACATTGATCTCATCGTGGACAAGGAGGTTCTTGGCTGCGGTGGCGAGGCTGCCCCTGACAAGGCCCCCAGTAACAAACAGCGCAAGGCGCGCCTCGAAGCACTCATGGACGCCTGCCGCGATTGGGTCCAGGGAACGCTGCAACCCACCCTTGCGTCACAAATTCAAAGCGCACTCGGTGAATCCGGTTGGCAGCTCGAAGTCGATCCCGACATGCCCGACGGCCAGTGTCTCCTCTTCCACTATCCGACGGTCTTCCCGGCCAGCGTGGCAGCTTACGTCCGCCCTGTCGTCAAAATCGAACTCGGCGCACGCTCGGACGACTGGCCTCACGAGGAAAAATCCATTCAACCGTACGTGACCGAGCACTTCCCCGCGCTCGATCCATCACCGTTCTTTTCAGTCCGGGTGCTCGCCGCCGAACGGACGTTCTGGGAAAAGGCCTGCCTTCTTCACGAGGAAACGTTCCGGCCGCCGGGCAAACCGCGAAAGTTCCGCATGGCTCGCCATTACTACGACCTCTGGTGCCTCCTGCGTGCCGGCGTCGGCGCAAAAGCCCTCGCGCAAACCGCCCTCTTCGAGCGGGTCGCCGAGCATCGTGAGCTTTTCTTCCGCTTCTCCTGGGTGGACTACACCACCCACAAACCCGGCAGCTTCCGGCTCACGCCGCCCTCAGAACATCTCAGCGATTGGAAATCCGACTATGCCGCCATGCTCGGCCCCATGTTCTTCGGCGAGACTCCTTCCTTCGAGGAAATCATCACCATCGCCGCCGCATTCGAAAAAGAGTTCAATGCCACCGCGAATCCCGATCCCTCAGGAACTTCAACGAAATGAGATCAGAACATCAACGCAGATTGAGTTTTACGACCTCGCCTCAAGTCCAATACGGTATTCAAAGCATCAAAGCGACCCACTTCATCATTCTTCCTTCATCCTGCAACCTTTCCCCGTTGCATGTCTGTCCCATAGCAAGCACCTTGAAAGCCCGGGATTGATGCTTTATGAATAGCCCGCACCCACCCACTCATGGCGACACCGGATTCACACGACACCGCACCCTGGGACTCCAAGCGCCCGTCCTCCGGCAGACACCTCGTCCGCCGCTCGTTGCCGTGGTTCGGCGCGGTCCTGCTGCTCGCGCTGATCGGCTGGGGCTTGTGGCCGAAACCCATCATCGTAGAATTCGGCGTGGTGGCGCGCGCACCGCTCACCGTGCGCGTTTCCGAAGAAGGCAAAACACGCGTGCGCAACCGCTACGTAGTCGCCGCACCGGTGGCCGGTAAAATGCGCCGCGTGCCGCTCAAACCCGGCGACACGGTCACCGCCGGGCAGTCCGTTCTAACCACCATCGAGCCCGCGGCCTCGCCGCTGTTAGACCCGCGGGCGCGGGCGCAGGCGCAAGCCGTGGTTTCGATGCACGAGGCGGCGCGCGGCAAGGCCACCGAATCGCTTGCGGCCGTTAGAAGCGCCTTGAAAATGGCCGAGGCCGACCGCGACCGCATGCGTGCCGTGCGGCGCGAGGGCACGATCTCCGGGTCCGACCGCGACCGCATGGAGTCCGAGGCGGCAGTCAAAGCCGCGGAAACGCGCGCCGCGGAGTTTTCCCTGCAAGTCATCGATTACGAACTCGCCCAGGCCCGCGCCGTGCTCGAACGCCCCGAGGGCGCGCTTTCTAACAACCTCGTCGAGGTGAAGTCCCCGGTGACCGGCTGCGTGCTCAAGGTCATGCAGGAAAGCGAGACCATCGTCACGCCCGGCACCCCGATTCTTGAAATCGGCGATCCCACCGACATCGAAATCGAAGCGGAGATTCTCTCGCGCGACGCCGTGACCATGAAGCCCGGGGACGCCGTGGACATCGAGCAATGGAGCGGCAACGCAAGCCCGCTCAAGGGCCGCGTGCGCCGCATTGAACCGGCCGCCTTCACGAAAATCTCCGCCCTCGGCGTGGAGGAGCAACGGGTCATCGCGCTCAGCGACCTCGTCGAGGTGCCCGACGCCGCCAAGTCGTTAGGCGACCGATACCGCGTCGAAGTCCGGGTGACCGTGTGGCACGCCGATGATGTGCTGGCGGTTCCTTCCGGCGCGTTGTTCCGCGAAGGCAACATTTGGAAAACCTATATCTATCAGAACGGACGCGCCCGCCTCACCCCCATCGAGACCGGTCATTCCGACGGCCGCCTGACCGAAGTGCTTTCCGGTCTGCGTGCCGGCGACAAGGTCTTGTTACATCCGCCTGACGCCGTCAGGGACGGCACCTCCGTTACGGAGCGCCGGGATATGTGAAACCGGCGGCACCGCAGCACCATCTGTTCGTTGAATCGATGCCGCAAATGGCAGGGCGCATCCTGCGCCATCCGCGGCCCGTGTTCGGCATGATCGGATATTGCATTCAGCGGGGAACTGTGAGTTTTTCAAATTCCCGCCAGCCGCAAAACCCGCTACACTCCGCGCCATGAGCCCGCCCGACCTCCGCTGGATCCAACGCTTTGACAATTTCAAGCGAGCCTTTGCACGCTTGCACGAGGCCTCCGAACTGGCGGAGCAGCGGGGGCTTTCGGATTTGGAGCGGCAGGGGCTGATCCAGTCCTTCGAGTTCACTCATGAGCTGGCGTGGAACACGTTTAAGGATTTCCTCAGCGCCCGCGGTCCGTCCGCGAAACTCTACGGATCGAAGGATGCCACCCGCGCGGCCTTTGCCGCCGAGTTGATCGAGGACGGGGAAGCATGGATGAAGATGATCGAGCATCGCAACGAATCGTCCCACACCTACAATGACGACGTGGCCGGAAAGATCATGGCGGCGGTGCAGACGCTTTATGTCCCGGCGTTTGAAGCTTTTGAGCGGCGGTTTCTGGTTCTGGAAAAGGAGGAGTTGGCATGAACCACGGCCTGCCCGAGACCACCGTGGAAAGCATCCGGCGAGTGCTGGCGCATTATCCCGAGGTGGAAACGGGGATGCTCTACGGTTCGCGTGCCAAAGGAACCCATCGCCCCGGCTCGGATATCGATCTCACGCTCTGTGGCAGCGGCCTCGATCACACACTGTTGACCCGAATTGCCGACGAACTGGATGATCTGTTGCTGCCCTACCAGATGGACCTCTCGATTTTCGCGGCTTTGACCTCTCCCGCTCTGCTCGATCACATCCGGCGCGTCGGAGTGATCTTGTATGAACGAAGCCGAAACCAGAGCCGAACACATTGATCCGGCGTTGAAAGCGGCGGGCTGGGGCGTGATGACCTGATAAAACCGGGATCAGCGGCTGAGGTCGTCCTGATACATCAGTTTGAAACCGCTTTGATGGAGGATGGCGACGGCGAATTCGAAGTCCTCGACGTGCATGGCGAGCATCGTTTGGCCCTTCGGGCAGGGCAACAGGGCGTAGGCGAAATCCACGTTGGTTTCCGCGATCATCAGGGTTTCGAGGCACTGCAGCAGGCCCGGGCCGGATTCGCGCAGGGCCACCACGAGCAATTCGCAGGTGGAATGCGCAATGCCTTTTTCAGTGAACAGCCGCCCGGTGGTCTCCGGGTCGGAAACCACCAAGCGTACCACCGTGACATCCCGCGAGTCCTGCATGCTCAGGCCGATGACTTCAATCCCCGCGCCGCGCAACAGCTTGACCACGGCGGCAAGGGTCCCGGCGCGGTTCGGCAGCATGACGGAGAACTGGCGGATAGGGGCTCCATGATCAACGAGGATGTCCGATTCCATAAGGCGGATGCTAACAAGGATCGCGCACGGGTTCAACCCGAAATTACGGCCTGGAATTTCTGCGGGTGATTGTGTGGCGGCGGATTCGCCGCTTGTGTGCCAACCCTATCCCCTCCACCCTCCGCACATGGAAAGCCACGAGTGGTTCGAAAACACCGATACCGGAAAGGTTTACTACCGGGGAAATTACCAAGGCGGCAAGTGGACGATCATGACCACGACCCAAAAGCGCGACCCCACATGGACCGACGTCACGCCGGTCACGGCACCGATCTGGCGCACACTGCGCGACATCGTGTGGAAGAAATACCAACGCAAGCGCTGCCCGTGGGAACGTGTGGCGGAACTGGATCACATCCTCGGCGCCGATCTTCCCGCGCAGCGGCGTTGACGCTCGCGGTCCGCCGCTAACCGATCAGTATTGCGCGTTGCGCTTACTGGGCGTGCAGTGCCGGGTAGCGGAAATGGCCTTCGATCTTGTAATCGAAAAGCACATTCTCCCATTTCATACCCGCGCCCATGTTGTGGACGACCCAAGCTTCACCCGTGTTGTTGCCGAAGCCGGGCACCACGATGCCAGGATGCAATTCCGCATTGGCCAGCGACCAGATCACGATGTCTCCGGGACGGTAGTCCGCCGGATCGCGCGAAGGTGTTAGAATTTGCCCCTTGCGCTCGAAAAAGCGCCGCAGGTTGGCGACACGACGGTGATCGATGTTGGTGTCCGGTGCCAGCGCACCCCAGAGCTGCGGATAGTGACGGAAATGTCGCTCCATGTCCTCGTGCACTTCTTTCTGGAGATCGATGCCGAGTTTGCGGTAGCAGCGGATGATCACGTCCGCCGCCGCGCCCTTGCGGGATGGCACATCGCCGTTAGGGTAGGGAATTTTGTAATAGGACGGATCAAAAACGATGGTGTCACGGGAATGTGCCAGCGCCGTGCCGGCCAGCCTGGATCCAAATTCATTGGATTGCTCAAGCGAGGAAATGAGCAGCGCCGCCTGCTCCGTGGACACCCCTGTCTGAGTGGCCTTGAGAAAGGGAACCAAGGGCCGTCCGAACCAAAAAGCCATGCCTGCGGCAATCACCACAATCACCCATCCGCCAAAAAAATGCGGCCTCTTCCGCTTCTGCGGTCGCGGGCCGATGTATTCAATCGTGTCGTAAAAAATCGAATTTGAACGGGAACGAGCCATGAAAGATCGGGGCACGCACGAGAAAACAAATGCCACGACAAAAAGCGATTTTTTTTTCGGATTTTTTCCGGATTTTTTTCCGGCGGAAATTCCTCGGGAAATCCGCAGTCCTATCTCGACAGGCGGGGCGCCAGTGGACCACTTTCCGGCATGACGATATTCACCAGTCCGGGACCGCTGGTATGGGGCAAGCTGGATGTGCCCATGCTCGGTTTGGAACGCGACTGGCAGGGGATGGCGGTGCGGCCACCGGCCGCGTATTCCCTCGCCATGGACGCGCGGCGACTCTGGTTCATCGCCCATCACCGCAGGTCGGCCCGACTCCACCCGCTGGCCCGTCCCGGCAGGTTTCAGGCGGATCTGTGGCTTCATGACGTGGCGGAATTGTTCATCGCCGATCCGGTGAGCGGGCGCTATTTCGAGTTCAATCTCGCGCCCAATGGTGCCTGGTGGTCGTGCGAATTCACGGCCGCCCGCATCCGGGAGGAAGCCGCGGACATCGTGATGCCCGAAGTGGCCACCTTTGCCGACATCGCAGCGGATGGCGCATGGCTCGCCGCCATGGCCATCCCACTGGACTTGCTCCGGGCGCGGCTGGATTTCGGACCCCGGTCGCGAGTCAATGTGGCGTTGATTCTTGAATCGCCTGTTCAGAGATTCGTCTCGGCGGCGGATTTGGGCGGCGGCGCACCCGATTTCCACCAGCCGCAGCGATTTTCCGAACTCGTTTTCTCACCGCTTGCCAAGACCTTGCATTCTAGCAGGCTTGGTCCGGCGGATATTCCATGCTAATAGACGAATTGTGATTCAGCGATTCCAAATCGAAGATCTGGTCTCCCAAGATCCTTCGGGGGTCTTGTTCCGTGTGTTAGACACGCAAACCGGGCATCCGGTGGCCGTGCGGCGGTTTTTTCCGTTCGGAGCGGATGGGGGTGGGTTGCAGGCCGACGAGCAAGCCGCCTATCAGATCGCGCTCGAACGGCTTGCCGGATTGCATCACCCGGCCCTGCGTTCGGTCATCTGCGGCGGATGTGATCCGGTTGATGGCATGCCCTACATCGCCACCGAGTGGATCGAGGGCGAGTCCCTCCAGTGGTTCATCGAACAGGATCCGTTGGTCGTGGAAGTCGCCATCGAGGTGATTGATCAGGCACTGGCGGTCAGCGAACTGCTTTCACAGGCACTCGCCAAAGAGGCGGTCTGGGTGGAAACCGAATTGCCCATGATCATCTATGGCAACGAACAAAGCGGTCGGCGGTTCACCTTTTGGATCTCTCCGCTGAAATGGCTGGGTGGTGCCGGAATATCCAGCGGGCTGCAATCGATCATCACCCTGACCGAGGACATCATGGACTGGGAAAACCGGAGAGGGAGCGACCCTACGATCCATGGCCTCGACAATTGGCTCGATTGGTTGCGCGGTGCCGCAGACACCGCCAGCCTCCATGAAGCCCGTGCAATGCTCGCCGCCATGGTGGCCGTGCCCTCTTCGCCTGTCGCGCCGCGCCTTGCGGCTCCGCTTGCGGGCCCGCAGATCAAGGCGCGGCGTTCAACTTCATCCAAGATGCTGTGGGTGGTAAACATCGGACTTGCTGTGGTTGCTGTTGGATTGGGCGAATGGGTGCTGATCCGCAAACGTATCGATGAGGCATCAAGACCACTCCCGGTCCTGGTGCCGCCGGTTTCAAGCAGCGGAAAGAAAGGCCCCGCAACCCCCGGCCAGGAAAATCCCGCCGTCGCTCAACAGGCGGCGGAACCGGGCGTTCTCATACCCAAAGTGGATCCGGAAAAAGTAAAGATCCTGGCGACGCAGCGCAAGGCCGCCGAAATGAACAAGGGTGTGATCTCGTGGAATAGCCGCGAACTGCTTGTCCAAAACGCCGGCAAGGAGGTCGTCGTCGAGGGTGTTTTTGCGGCCATCGGATTCTCTGACAGCGAAAAAACCCTCTATCTCCTTTTTTCCAAACAACCGGGTCAAAACGAGCCCCGTGGCGCGGTGCTCCTCAACTCCGCAGCCGCGGATCTCACCGAAGACGCTCTCAAGCCGCTCATCGGTCGCAAAATCCGCCTGCGCGGCATCGTCGGTGTCCAAACCATTTCCGGCCTCCAACGGCCTGATATCAAAATCAAGGAGCGGGCCTCGATTCTGGTCATCGAATGACCCGCCTGCCGTGGGGCCCACTTTCCGCTTCCCACGAGTCCCTTTACACTGTTGGTTGGTGGCGGGGATATGCGCTGTTTTTACTCGCAGGAACTGGAACTTGAACTGCCGTCGGACCACCCGTTTCCGATGGAGAAGTTCCGCGTCTCCAAGGACATGCTGCTAGATGGCGGCATCCTCCGTCCCGAGGAAATCATCGAGGTCGGCGCGGCCGATCACCAGCAACTCCTGCGCGTCCACGCGACCGATTACATCCGGAAAATCCAGTCCGGATTGCTCGGGCGCAAAGAGCACGTCCTGCTCGGTTTGCCCGCCTCGCCACGCCTTTACACGCGCAGCGCCACCGAAGTCGAAGCCACCCGGCTGGCCTGCCACGCCGCGCTGTTAGAAGGGGTGGGCGTTTGCCTCGCGGGCGGCACCCACCACGCCTTTCGCGAACACGGCGAGAGTTATTGCGTGTTCAACGATGTGGCCATCGCCATCCGCGATCTGCAGGAAAAACACCCTCACATCAAGATCATGGTGGTGGACACCGACGCCCACCAGGGCAACGGCACAGCCTCGCTACTCGCCAACGACCCGCGCGTTTTCACTTACTCGATCCATGTCGGAGGTCCCCATCTGCGACGCAAAGTCGCCAGCTCGCTCGATATCGAAACCGTGCGTTACGTCGAGGGAGGGATGTATCTCAAACAACTTTTCAGCAGTTTGGCCGGCGCGCTCGATGCCTTCGCGCCGGATCTGGTCATCTGGTTGTCCGGTGCGGACAGCCACCGCAACGACCGCTTCGGTGAAATGCATCTTACACTCAAGGATATCCAGCGCCGCGACGAGGTCTTGTTAGGCGCCTTCATCCGCAACCGCATCCCGGTGGCCGTGCTCTATGGCGGCGGCTACAACCGCCAGCCCGAATTCACCGCCAAGCTCCACCGCAACACCATCGCCACCGCCAAAAAACTCGCCGCACAGTTCAGGGGGCTCTGAGTCCGGATTTGAAGGCCGTTGGAAGAGCCGGTGGCCGGACCCTGGTCTTGATACACAAAGCCGGGGAACGATTCAGGATATGACGCAGGCAGGTAACCAAGCCCAGTACCCCATTCATGATTGATGGTTGTTGTACCGTTACTTCGCTAGCCGGCGCCGGCAGGGTTCATAGGACTCAAGCAGGGCGCGGTGCTCCTGAATGACGTTCCGATACTGCGGATCGCCAGCCAGATTCTTCCATTCCCAAGGGTCGTTCTCGTGATCGTACAGTTCGTCAGAGGCGTCGGAATACCGGATATAGCGCCAGCGCGGCGTGCGCACGGCGTGGTTTCCTAGGCCCATCGTCATCACCGCCGGATGCGGCCACGCCGCTTGCGGATTCTTCAGCAACGGAACCAGGCTGTGCCCGTCGTTGTCCGGCTTCTTCGGAAGTCCGGCGAGTTCCAGCAGCGTCGGGTAGATGTCCAACAGGCTGACCGGCGCAGCGCACCGCGAGCCGGGTTGGGTGACGCCGGGGGCGACGATGATGAAGGGAACGCGGTTGGCCTTTTCCCACAAGGTGAATTTGACGCAACTCTCCTTGTCGCCGAGATGGTAGCCATGATCGGCCCAGAGCACGATGATCGTGTTGGCCGCCCGTCCGGAGGCGTCCAGCTTGTCCAGCAGGCGGCCGACGACCGAGTCGGCATAGTCGGCCGATGCCTGGTAGCACTGGACCATTCGCCGGATGCTCTGCGGCTCATCGCCCCGGTATTTCGTCACGTTGGAGTAGATGAAGTGCTCGCGGTGGGCCATGCGGATGGCGATCGGCGGGACGTCGTCCAAATCGTGCTCCGGCATTTGAGGCAACACCAGATCCTTCATAGGGTAGCGCTTGAACACGTCGGGCGGTGCATAGAAAGGCAGGTGCGGCTTGAAAATGCCGGCTGCCAGGAACATGGGTTTCTCCCATTTCTCGTCCATGAAGGCCGACACTTTCTCTAGCATGTCCTCGTCGACCATCTTCTGGTTGTGCTCGCCCCAGTCAAAGGCCGTGGAGGGAAGGGGGCCCGCGCCGGGCATGTCGCGCGTGTAGCCGTTGTAGTTCGGTTTCGGCGCCCGGGTGGGCACCAGCCGCTGGAATTCATCCCAACTGCGCTCGGTCCCGCGGGGATCCGTACCCATGCTGCCGCCATGATGAAAGATCTTTCCGGCGCCTTTGGCACCGTAGCCGTGACGCCGGAAATAGTCCGGCAGCGTGATCACCGCCGGATTACTCTGCCATGCGTTATCGCCGCCCCCGTTGTCGTAGCAGGCGGTGGTCATCGGGCTGTATCCGGTCAGGATGGCGACGCGCGAGGGGTTGCAGGCCGGGGCCGCGCAATAGGCGCGGGAGAAAAACATCCCGCGGGCAGCCAGGCGCTCCAGATTCGGCGTTTTGATCGGGTTGCCCTTGTCGAAGAGCGTCGTCCAGTCGTTCATGTCGTCGATGGCGATGAACAGGACGTTCGGTTTCGGAGGCTCGGAGCCGCCCGCCGCCAGCGTGCCGGCCCACCCCAGCGCTGCGATTACGGAAAGGACGAGCCCCGTCCAGGGTGTGGTTGTCGGTGTCTTCATGGCTAAGAGTTCTGAGTTTGGAGACTTGCGGTTTCAGGCCGCGGGTTTTGTGGGAGGAGAGGCGGTAGCTGCGGACGGTTTGCTTGGACTTGGGCGGGAGGTGGTCGATCACATCATCTTTCCGGGAACCGAGTGGGTCATGCGCCATGCTCTGTTAGGATCTCGCTAGGCCGTTTCTCCCCAACCCGGTGTCGCCTTCACTTCACGGAGGCAAGGAGTTCCGAGCCTGCTCAGCGCACGCGTTCTAACAACCATGGCAGAAGGGCATCGATGGCGATGCGTTCCTGCGCCATTGAATCCCGGTGGCGCACGGTGACGGTGCCTTTCAGCGCGTCGCCGTTTTCGCCGAGGGTGTCGAAATCCACGGTCACGCAGAACGGCGTACCCACTTCGTCCTGGCGGCGATAGCGGCGGCCTACGGCCCCGCCGTCGTCGTAGAAAACGGTCATCCACGGCTGCAGGGATTTTTGGATGGAGCGGCCGATGCGGACCTGCTCCTCGTTCTTCTTGAGCAACGGGAAAATGCCCACCTTGACGGGCGCCATGCGCGGCACGAAACGCAACACGGTGCGCACGTCCTCCTTGCCCTTTTCGTCGGTTAGAATCTCCTCGTCGAACGCCTCGCAAATCAGGGCGAGCACCGTGCGGTCACAGCCGGCGGACGGCTCGACGACGTGCGGCAGGTATTTTTCCTTGGTTTCCTCATCGAAGTACACGAGTGATTTGGCGGCACCTTTTTCATGCACGCCGAGGTCGTAGCTGGTGCGGTACGCGACACCTTCCAATTCCTGGACGCCGAAGGGAAACTCGTATTCGATATCATAGGTTTTCTTCGAATAGAACGCGCGTTCGCCGTCCGGCACATCGAGGATATGGAGTTTTTCGCGGGGGATGCCGATTTCACCGTAGAACTTGAGGCGCTCCTCCAACCATTCGTCGGTGAGCCGCATGCCGTCGTCGGGGTGGCAGAAATACTCGATCTCCATTTGTTCGAACTCCCGCGAGCGGAAGGTGAAATTGCGCGGGTTGATCTCGTTGCGGAACGCCTTGCCGATCTGAGCGATGCCGAAGGGGATCCTCACCCTGTTAGAATCCAGCACGTTCTTATACTGGCAGAATATCGACTGCGCCGTTTCCGGCCGCAGGTAGGCGATCTGGTCGCCCGTCGCGCCGAAATTCGTTTGCAGCATCAGGTTGAAGTCACGCGGTTCGGTGAGTTCGCATTTCGGCGATTGGCCGGCGCAGACGCTGGGTTTTTCCCTGCACGGGGCAGTTGCCACCTGGTCCGCGCGGAAGCGCGCCTTGCAGGTTTTGCAATCCACCATAGGATCGGAGAAGCCGCCGACATGGCCCGAGGAAACGAGCACCTGTTCCATGGTGAGGATCGCGCCGTCCATGCCGAGCACGTCGTCGCGTTCCTGCACGGTTTTGCGCCACCAATATTCCTTGAGGTTGCGTTTGAGTTCCGCGCCTAACGGACCATAATCCCAGCAGCCGTTCAGGCCGCCGTATAGCTCGCCCGCCTGAAAGATGAAGCCGCGGCGTTTGCACAGCGAGACGATTTTCTCCATGCGGGCGGGATCGGTGGTGTCTTTGTTAGCCATAAAAATGCAGGTTGGGGCGCGGATACAAACAGACGCAGCCACGCGCGGCAAGCCACGATTCCGCAATGCGTTGGCACTGCGGGGCCGGTGCTTAGTTCTTGCGCGCCGCGTGGGTGGTTCTGCGTCCGCAGGCGAGATAGATGTGATGCAATTCCGGGCTGACCTCCTCGTCCCCGGAGCAGGCGGGACTGTTCGGGTGGAACGGGCAGACGGGACGTATTCCGGATTGAGGGTCCGCGCGCCGGAACCAACAGAACCCCTGTTGCTGTTCGTCGTCGGAAAGGTTGACGGGGCCGAAATCCAGTGCGCCGCCCGTACCCGGCCGCACGCGATCCGGCAATTGATCCAAAGCGATTCCCCGGCCCAGCGCCCATTGTCTGAGCATGGCGACATCGACCGCGTGGGCGTTGTTGCCGGGGTCGAAGTGATTCGCAACGGCACAGAGGGTCGAAGCGCAACCATGGGCAATGCTCTCCGTCTGTTTCCTGCGACTGAACCCGAGCATCGGATGGAAGGCAAAGGTACCACAGAGCCATTGGGGCTTTACCACCAGCACGTCCAGATTCAAGGGGATATCGTGGGCATGGACATCGGGATCATTCTCACTGGCGCGTTGTTTGAGGATGCGCCGGATATTGCGTTGCGTCTGCTGGAATTTATCGATCTTCCCGTTGTAACGCAACTGGGTGGCGCGAGCGCGAATCTCCGTCCAGCACAACTTGCCCAAGTCATTCCGCTGGGTCCAGTCCGCTTTCTCGGGTTCGAGTGTGGCGGTTAGAATGAGATGAGGCACCTTCGGGCACCGCTCATACTTTGAGGCGGCGTCATTTCCCCACAGATAATTGACCACGGCACCGAGGGGCAGATTGTCCATGATGCCGCCGTCGGCGTATTGCGCCACATGTTGGGGATGGCGATAGACCTCCCAGGACCAGCGCGGGCGGAACACGGCAGGGAACGCACTGCTGGCCAGCAGGCTCTGCGTGAAACGCGGATCCCATGGGTGTGTCGTTCTCAGAATATCGAGTTTGCCGAGCGTGAGATTCGTGGTGGTGCCGATGAGGGGAAAGCCAAAGTGGTCAAGACGCGTTCGTGCGGCGGGTTTTCCTTGAAAGACAAATCCGTCGATGAGTTGTTGGAGCGGCTCCGACCCCAGCAGTTCCAGACCCACGCCATAGCGGTCCACCATGCCCTGTAGTTGCTTCCTGATTTGTTTTGCCGCGCCTTGCCAGTCGGACATGCGGAGTGTTCGCGCCAGTTCCAGCAGTTCAAAGGGCGTTAGATAAAAGAGCCGTTCCATGCCTGAGAAAACCCGGCGGGCCCGCCGGCCAAACGTGATGCCGGAGTCCATTTCGTAGCGCCGGAAGACCATGTCGATGTCGTGTGGCGAGAAGTCGGCGGAAGCGACATGTATCGCGAAATGCCGGATGAAATCCGCGAAGCGGTCGGTGAGCACGAAGCGGTCAACCGTTAGGAAAGTGGCGGCGATGCGTCGTGTCTGGCGTTGCCGCTCCAGCAGGTCGGAGCCCGCCGGTTTCGCAAAAACCCTGCTGGTGAAAGCCCCGATGATGGTGCCGACCGAAGCCCCGGCCACGACATCCGGCTGGATGCCCAGTTCGCTCACCGCATTGGCAAAACCCACTTGAAACACCCCACGGAAAACACCTCCGCTGAAGAGGAACACAATGGCCGGGCCTTTGTTGGTGGGCGCAGGTGGGGGGGGCACGATGAAAGAACTTGGAGTTGCGCGCGGCAGCCGCAGATGTTGTCGCAACTCCGGCAGTTGGGCACCATCCACTGCGGTCTGCGCATGACAGGCGACACAATTGCGGCACACCTCGGATAATCCGGGGCCTGGGTCTGGATTGGCCGCAGTCACAGGATCGCATCCGGGCAGGGCGCTTATCCCGCCCCACGCGGCAAGCAACATCCTGCACGAAACATACTCAATCCCGTCCGGGCGGGTGACGGTTTCCCTGGAGCAACGAAGAGCCTCGACGGCACTGCGCAGGGTTGATGGGTTGACTTCATCGCGATGCGGCCACTCGTCCGGCATCTCCTCATCGGGCTCCTGCAGCCGCCGCCGTTCCTCCAGTGTCCTCGTATCCGGCAGGGCATCAATGACAAGGCGCTCGATCATGGCCCTGCACCCGTCGGCCACCGCGGTGTCGATGAGTTCCCGCCGCTCCGCCGCCGATCCGGCCTGCATCATGCGCAGGCCAAGGTGATGAGTGCGCTCAGGCACCACCAAGCGGATCTTGGCCGGGAGAAATGTCTCCTTGCGTCCGGACTCGTCACCGACTGTCGCGGGCCTGCCGCCCAGCGCCCGGCTGACGCGGTCTATCAGGTTTTTGTCGAGGAGCATGTCTTGAAAGCGCCGCAACTGGCGCGCGCGCAGCGCCACGTCTATCAGCCCGGTGTAAGGGTCGCTCTTGGCGGGCGGACTCTCCTGTTCCAGTGGCAGCGGAGGCGCGGAGATGATGCGCAGACGATCACAACCCGCACCGGACTGCCGGGTGAGAATTCTGCAAGCCTCCTCGAACACCGGCATGATCGGATCGCTCGACATATTGCTGCCATCAATGAACATGGCCGATGCTCCGTCTTTCATGATCGACTGCGCCCTGAAAAACGGCACCACGGCCGAGGCGCACATCAACGCATCCACCACGGGAGTCTCCGGCGGCATCGCCTCGAGTTTGCCGGTGCCCAGGTTGGCGGCAATCGGCAGCACCACCATGCCATTCTTGCGTTGCTTGTCATGCGCATAGGCCTTGAGCAGTTTCTTGTTCGCATCACCACCGGACGAAGGGCTTTCGTGCTTCAGCGCCCGGCGGACACTCTCGTCAAACTTGAAGTCCCCGTAGTAGGCCGGGTCGAAGTTCTGCACGAGCACCGCCTTGAGTGCATAAGAATCTCCGAGGTCATGGAAGATATGATAATGTTTGAGGAGATGGCGGAAAATGCTTTTATTGGATAACAGGAAGGCCCAGGCGCATAGTCCGAGCCCGAGGATGAGAGCGATGCGCAGACCGGCCCATCCGGTGATAGCCCACTGCGGTGGCAGATGAATGACGGAGCACGCAGACAGAATCAAAAGCAACAGTGCGGGACCCGTGGCCAGGGCGATCAGGAGAGGCAGCAATCCGAGCAGCAACCAGAGACTTCGATCCCAGACCCAATGGAACCAAGCCCATGGATTGAAGATGATGTAACCCGCCTCGACCCCGCCGGCGTAGGCTTTGCCGTTGATTCCGAGAAGCTCGCACAATTCCACCCTGGCGACCAAGCTGACCGGCAAGCTGAGTGAGACGACGTTGCGTGCGACCAACCACCAAATCCGCGGCAGGAGCAAGCCACGCGTGCTCCAGCATTTCGTCAGGTTCATCGCCCCGGCGGCGTTCCACCCCAGCAGGGCCCGAACCAATTGCGTGAGCACTTTCACACTGACCCGCACCTTGAGAAAATGATCGAACAGCCGGATCAATCCAGTACGGCTGGACACGGACTCTTCGCGGCTGTCGCGCTCCTCCTTGAAATGCCGCGGCAGTTCGACAGGCTTGAGTGCGCGCGCGGAGTTCGTTTCAAGCGGGTCGGGGAAAAAGCCCTTGAGGAGTGTGGAAGGCGCATTGCGGAACGCTTCCAGAAGGTCGCTGAAACGGGCCACCCGCACCTCCTCGTCCTCCTCGGTGGACGCATTGACACCTGCGTTGGCCTGGAGCACCTCACCCAGCGCCGTTGCCGTGATCGCGCCCACTGAGATGCCCGCCACCATGTCCGGCGCTTTGCGGTGCGTGACCAAAAGGGCATGCACCACACCCATCTGCATGACCGTATCCAGGCCGGCCCCGGGAAACGAGATCACCCGGTAGGGGCGCTGCGCTGCCGCACCAGTTGCCGTTGTTTGCGGGGCAGGAGTTGGATCGGGGGCTGTGGGCGATGTTTTCATGTCGGCGGACTTGAGTGTAAGAAGTGGCAGACTCCAGCCGCCGCCAGAGATCAATCCGGCGCAAGGTTCTCCACGGCGAATTGGGGGCACGGGTCAGTCGTTTACAGCCGGATTCATGGCATGCGAAAAGTCGTGGCTCGGGAAAATAGCAATCCGGCCGGTTTTGCCAAGATATTACATGGGAAATCAGCGGCAAGCAGGGGCCATGGCCGCCGCGTCGGGGCCCCGGTGAGAAAAGGAGCTTGGCAGCAGCAGACAGTTCGCCTACTGTGCATCGTCAGCCCACCCTCGGAAGTGACCCCGATCCAGCAAATACGCAATTCCCCATTTATGCACTCCATGGCCTCCTTCAAAACGTTCATCCTCGCGCTTGCGTTTGTTCTATCGTGCGGGTCGGGTTGGGGGGAGACGGCGGATGAATTGGTCAAACAAGGCAACGTTCATGACTTGAAATTCAATCCGACCGAAGCCCTCAAATTCTATCTGCCCGCCGAACAACTGGAGCCGAAAAACGCGGATCTCATGGAGCGCATCGCCCGCCAATACCGACATCAGATGGCGGACACCCCGATTGTGAAGGATAAAATCCGCCTATCGGGAATGGCCCTGAGTTATGCGGAGCGGGCGGTGGTCCTCGCGCCCAAGGATTCAAATGCGCATCTTTCGATCGCGATCTGCCACGCCAAATCCGTCGATCTTTACAGCAGCAAGGAAAAAATGAATGCCATGCGGCAGGTGAAAATATCCGTGGACCGGGCGATCGCTCTGGATTCCGGGAATCATTTGGCATGGTACATGCTCGGGCGTTGGCATCAGCGGGTCTCCGATCTGGGCGGGATCAAGCGGTTCGTCGCTGAAATGGCCTACGGAGAACTCCCCAAGGCGTCCTTCGAAGATTCGGTCAAATGCTTCAGCAAGGCGATCCAACTCAACCCCGACCGCTCGGTTTACCATGTGGATGTGGGCATCACCTATGCGTTGATGGGCGATAAGGAGAACGCCAGGAAGAGCATTGAAAAAGGGCTCGCCCTGCCCACCACGGGGAAAGATGATCCTGAAACCAAGAAACGGGGTGCAGAGACGCTGAAGACCCTGAAGTGACTGCTTCCGCTGTCTCGTGCACGTTGCGGCGTGTTCGGAAATCCGTCTCCATCCAGCGGGGTGAGTGCGTGCCTGTTGTCAAAAAACCATTCCCACCCGGAACTTGGGCTTGCCTTGGCCATGATTTGCCCGAAAGTGCGCTCCCCGCGAGGGAAATTCAAACTGATCCATTATGCCAAGAGAGGGTATCGCTATCATCGGAATCGGCTGCCGGTTTCCCGGCGGTGTGAATGACACCGAATCGTTCTGGAAACTTCTCGCCGAAGGACGTGATGCCGTGTCCGAGGTGCCCGCAGACCGTTGGAATATCGAACGCTTCTACGACGCGGAACCAGGAGTGACCGGCAAATCCATCGCCAAACGCGGCGGATTTCTTGATGATATCGATCAATTTGATCCCCGGTTTTTTGGCATCTCGCCGCGTGAGGCACCGTACATCGACCCGCAGCAGCGGCTTCTGCTAGAGACCGCATGGGAGGCGATCGAAGACGCCGGCCAGGTGCTCGATTTTGAAAAAGGCACGGACATCGGCGTGTTCATGGGGGTTTCCCATAATGACTATCAAACCATCCAAGGCAGCAGCACGGATCGCAAGGGCATCAGCGCGCATTCGCCCATCGGCACCGCCCACAGCATCGCGGCGAACCGGATTTCCTATTGTTTCAATCTCAGCGGCCCGAGTCTCTCGATGGACACCGCTTGCTCGTCCGCCCTAACGGCCGTGCACCTTGCCTGCGAGTCCCTGCGGGCCGGGAGTTGTAAAATGGCGATGGCTGGCGGCGTGACGGTGATGATCACGCCGGACGGGTTCATCGGGTTTTCCCAAGCGGGCATGCTCTCGCCGGACGGCAAGTGCAAGGCCTTCGCCGCCGAGGCAAACGGCTTTGTCCGGGGTGAAGGTGCCGGAGTCGTGCTTCTGAAACCTCTCTCCCAAGCCATCGCGGATGGCGATCCGATCCATGGCGTGATCCTCGGTTCCTCGCTCAATCAGGACGGCCACACCAACGGCATTTCTCTCCCATGCCCTCAAGCTCAAGCCCAATTGGTGCGTGACGCTTGTGTCGACGCGGGCATCCTTCCGACGGATGTTGGCTTTGTCGAAGCCCACGGCACGGGCACGGCGGTGGGTGATCCCATTGAGGCCACCGCGCTGGCGGATGCTCTCTGCGGCGACCGGTCGGCGGATGCGCCGCTGCCCATTGGCTCGGTGAAAACCAACCTCGGTCATTTGGAAACGGCGGCCGGTGTCGTCGGCCTCATCAAGGGCATCCTCGTTCTCAAGCACGCCCAGATTCCTCCCAGCCTCCACTTCGACAAGCCAAGTCCCCACATCGACATGGCGGGCTTGAAATTGCGCGTGCCGACCACCTTGGAAGCCTTTCCCAACCATGGAAAACGCCGTATTGCCGGGGTGAATTCCTTCGGTTTCGGGGGGGCCAACGCACACGTCATCCTGACTGAACCCCCAGCCCAAGTGACTCCCGATCATGAACCCATCCCGGCGGATCGTTCATGGCCACTGGTGATTTCCGCGCGTTCCGAGGATGCGCTCAAAGCCAGCGCCGCACGCTTGGCGGGTTGGATCGAATCACATGAATTGGGAAATGGAGCATCACCTGTCCTGCCGAAGCTGACCTACTCGCTCGGCGCGCGCCGGAATCATCACGCACATCGCTTGACGCTCATCGGCAGTTCTTCCGCCGAGATCAGCGGTGAGCTGCAGGCATTCGCCGCCGGCAATCCGGTGACCAAGGCCCGCACGTCGTTCACACCGCGCCCGGAATTCGCCCCGCGCATCGGCTTCGTCATGAGCGGCCAAGGACCGCAGTGGTGGGGCATGGGCCGCGAATTGATGCGCAACGAACCGGTTTTCCGCGAAGTGATGGAAGCCTGTGATCAGGCGATGCGTCCCTATGCCCGCTTCTCGCTGCTGGAAGAATTGGGCCGCGACGAGGCTGACTCGAACCTCCACCACACCGAGATTGCCCAACCGGCGATTTTCGCGATGCAACTCGCGCTCGTGGCACTCTGGAAATCACTCGGCGTGGAACCGAGCGCCGTCGTCGGCCACAGCGTAGGCGAAATCGCCGCCGCCCACGTCGCCGGGATTCTCAGCTTGGAAGAGGGCGCCCGTATCATCGTCCTGCGGGCCCGCATGATGCATGAGTGCGCACGGGGGGAAGGCACCATGCTCGCAGTGAGCCTATCGGAAGAAGAGGCTTTGGAAGTGATTTCCCGCCACGACCAGACGGTAAGCATCGCAGCCTTCAATGGTCCCCGCTCACTCACCTTGGCCGGCATTTCCTCCTCGCTGGAAGCCATCCGCGCCGAGTTGGAGCCACAAAACATTTTCGCCCGTTTCGTGAAGGTGCCCCACCCATATCACCACGCGATGATGCAGCCTGCGGCGGATCAGCTCATGCGCGGCCTGTCCGACATCACGCCTCAGGCTGAAACCCTGCCGTTCTTCAGCACCGTGACCGGTGAACGCTGCGCCGGCAAAGACTGCGTCGCCGCACATTGGGGACGCGGTATCCGCCAACCCGTCCAATTCGTCAAAGCCGTCGGCGCGGTGGCCGACTTCGGCGTGGATGTCTGGTTGGAAATCAGCTCTCACCCGGCGCTCTCCATCTCGATCCAGGAATGCCTCACCGCCCGTGGCCTCAAGGCGCAGGTGACCGCCTCGGCCCGCCGTGAACGCGAGCACGAGTCCTTTCTGGAAGCGGCACTCGACCTCCACCGCGGCGGCGTGACACTCGATTTCAGCGGGCTTACCCCGTCCCGTGAGTTGCTCTCGCTGCCCGCTTATCCGTGGGACAAGAGCCGCTGGTGGCATGAGTGCGGCGAACTGCGCGACGCGCGCCTTTCCCCCGGTGGCAAAGGCCTGCTCGATGCCCGCCAACCCCGCGCCACACCCACTTGGACGACCCGCCTCGACAGTCGCCACATGGCGTTTCTCAAGGACCACAAAGTAGATACGCACATCATTTTCCCGGCCGCCGCTTTTGTGGAAATGGCGCTTGAGGCTGGCTTGCAGTTGTTCGAAGGCCGGCCTTTTGCGTTAGAAGATTTCGAGATCCGCCGCCCGCTGATTCTTCCAGAACCGGCAACGACACTGACCATTGAACTCACCTACGAGCCTGCCGAGCGCACCTTCACGATCCAGAGTCGCTTTGAACAAACCGCCACGTGGTCGGTGCATGTCGTCGGCTCGATGCGTGGCGAAAGAACCGAATCCTCCTTCGGGGATTCCGTCCTCGGTGCGCCCGATACCGATTTGCATGCGGAAGGTGTCGGCGCTTTCTATGGCCACATGAGCGATCTCGGGCTGCGCTACGGCGACGAGTTCCGACCCATTCGTGAGCTGGCCGCAGGAGCCGGTAAATCCGCGGGTCGGGTTTGCTTGTCGGAAACCGCCGCCGCCCGCGCTGCGGAATACGCACTGCACCCGGTACTGTTAGACGGTGCGCTGCAGGTGTTTTCGGCGGGTGCCAAGACGGTGGAGGACCGGAAAGCGAAGATGAAATTGCCGGTGCGCTTCGCGAGGATTTTGTTCCTGCGCACGCCGGGTGCCACCACGCAGGTCCGCGCCAAGGTGCTGCATTTCAATGAGGAATTGATCGAAGGCCGGATCGGCATCTACGACGAAGCCGGCCAGCCCTGCGTGCTGGTGGACGGATTCCGCGCCATCAGCATGAGCGCCGCCCGCCGCTCTGGCACGCCTGGTGGCGGCCGGGATGTGGTTTACCATGTCGCTTGGGAACGCACGGCACCAACCGTCACTCCGAGCGCGCGGATTCCGGTGCCTTTGGCCCAACTCCGGGACGTCGCCACCACCGCCTTGGACGAAATCATCGGCCTGCGCGGCCGTGCCGAACTGGAAAGCGTGATGGCCGCCGAAGAAAACCTGGCTGCCGCGCAAATCGCCAATGGCCTGCGGCAAGACATGGGTGTCAGCGCCGCTTTTTCCGCAGATTCGCTGGGCGTGGCTCCCATGATGCGCACCGTCTTCGGGCGCCTGATGGACAAGCTCGCCAATCGCGGACTGCTCACCGCCAAGGATGGCACCTACACCCCCACGGCGGAATTCAGCGCGGCGGCGGATTCCGCGCCGGACCTTCTCCGCACATTCCTTGCCGGGCATCCCGGACATTTGCCGGAAGCCATGCTCTCTGCGACTTCGTGCGGCGAACTCGGGGCCATTCTGCGCGGGGAAAAAGACGCCGTCCAAGTTCTCTTCGGTGGGGCCAATGCCGAGTTGCTCGATCACTTCTACGGCGACGGCCTGTTCTCCAGCCACTGGATGGTCTGCATCGCCAGCGCGGTGCAGGAGGCCGCCCGCCATCTGCCCGAAGGCCGTGGCTTGCGCATCCTCGAAATCGGCGCGGGCACCGCCGGACTCGCGGCACAATTGCTGCCACTGCTCGACCGTGGGCTCCACACCTACACCTTCACCGACATTTCCGCTGGCTTCTTCTCGGCGGCCAACCAGAAACTCGCGGCTTTCCCCGAGGTGGAATACAAGGTGCTGGATCTTGAAAAACCTGCCGCCGATCAGAATTTCGAGCCGGATACCTATGATTTCATTGTCGGTACCAACGTGCTGCACGCCGTGGCCGATGTCCGGGTGACGTTGAAAATGCTCCACGAGCTTCTCGTCCCGGGCGGCACCTTGATGTTCATGGACGTGGCGACGCCGCAACTGTGGGTCGAGTCGGTTTTCGGCTTGATGCAGGGTTGGTGGCATCTCACGGATCGCGATTTGCGACCCGACCAACCGCTGCTGCAACGCGCCCAGTGGGAATCCGCACTCAAGGTTGTCGGCTTCGCCGAAACCACCTCGATGCCCGGTCTCAATGGACCAGATGGCGAAGGACAAATCGCCATCCTCGGCCGGAAAGGCGGCCAGACCGTCGCCGCCCCGTCTGCGCCGGTGGTGCCGCTCGAAGCCTCGTGGGTCATCTTCGCCGACGAGGCGGGACTCGGCAGTGAGGTTGCCGCGCAAGTCACCGCCTCCGGAGCACGCTGCCGCGTCGTGCGCCGGGGAGAAAAATTTGCCTGCACGGGTGCGGACAGCTTCACCGTCCGCGCCCAGGAACCAACAGACTGGCAGCAGCTATTCACCGCCCTGCTCGATGAGGCGCCGCCGGATCGCTTGGTCTATCTCTGGACGCTCGATGCAACCACCGGCACCGGCGACCACGACGCGCTGATGGGCATCGACGCCCTGCTCCACCTGACCCACGCCATGGAACAATTCATGGCCACGGCCAAACCGCGCATCGATCTGGTCACCCGCGGTGCCCAGCCTGTCGGCTTGCACATGGGGGCCACCGCCGTGGCACAAGCACCGGCGATCGGCATTTTCCGCGTCATCCTCAACGAGCATCCGGCGTTCGCCTGCCGTGGCATCGACTTGCCGATGGATGGATCGCCCACCGATCCCGGGCTGTTGTGGAACGAACTGGTCCACGACGACACCGAGCGCGAAGTCGCCCTGCGTGGCGAGGCCCGCTATGTCCAGCGCATCAACCGGGGCATGCCACATCACGAGCAACTGCTAGCAGCCACGGTGCCGCTGCGCCTCGAATCCCATGAGCGCGGCCTGCTCGACAGTCTGCGTTTCACCCCGTTCACGCTGCCGGAATGTGGGTCGGGTGAAGTGCTCATCCAAGTCAAGGCCGCAGGCATGAACTTCCGCGACGTGCTCAAGGCGCTCGCTCTCTACCCTGCGGAAACCGCGGATGCGCGGATCTTCGGCGATGAAGTGGCGGGCGTTGTCACCGCCATCGGCGCGGGGGTCACTCACCTCGCCGTCGGCGACAAGGCCTTCGGCCTCGCGATCTACGGTCTGGCAACTCACTCGTTGGCCCGCGCCGCCGACCTGCGGAAAATGCCGGACCATCTTTCCTACGAGGAAGCGGCCACTCTGCCGGTGGTTTTCATGACCGCTTGGTACGCGCTCCATCACGTCGCCCGCATCAAAGCGGGAGAATCCATTCTCGTCCACGCCGGGGCTGGTGGCGTCGGCATGGCGGCGATCCAGGTCGCCCATCATCTGGGTGCCCAGGTCATCGCCTCGGCCGGCAGCCCGACCAAACGCGCGCTGCTCAAAACCATGGGCGTGCAACATGTCATCGACTCCCGCCGCGGCGATTTCGCGGAGTCCGTCATGGAACTGACCCACGGCCGGGGCGTGGATGTGGTGCTCAACGCGCTGGCCGCCGAAGCCATCCCGATGGGACTTTCCTGCCTCGCCGAGTCCGGGCGATTCCTGGAAATCGGCAAACGCGACATTTACATGAACTCCCGCATCCCGCTCTGGGGACTGCGCCGGAATTCCTCGTTCCACGTCATCGCCATGGACGCGATCTTCGCGGGCGACGAAGACCAAACCCGCGATCTGTTAGCCGCCATCGCCGAGCTGGTTGAGCATGGCGCGCTCACGCCGCTGCCCTTCCGTTCCTTCCCCGCCAGCCGGATCGATGCGGCATTCCGCCTCATGGCTGGCGGCAAGCACACCGGAAAAGTGGTCGTCGCTTTCGCCGAGGCCTTCATGCTGAGAAAAGGTGAGCCACCTTTGCCACCCTTCGAGGTCAAACCGGATGCTGCCTACCTGATCACCGGCGGCCTCGGCGGATTCGGCCGGGTGCTCGCGGAATGGCTGGTCGCAGCCGGTGCACGTCACCTAGTCTTGACCAGCCGCAGCGGCGCCGCCACCCCGGAAACGGTCGCTTTCGTCGCCGGCCTCGTCGCCCGCGGCATCGACACCGCCGTCGTGAAAGCGGACATCGGCTCGCCCAAGGACGTGCAGGAACTCATTTCCGGACTGCGCACCTCGAAAACTCCGCTCAAGGGGATTTTCCACCTCGCGATGGTCATCGATGATGCCCCGCTTTCCGCATTGACCGCCGAACGCTTGCGCACGGTGATGGCCCCCAAGGCTCACGGCGCATGGTTGCTGCACGAATCCACCCAAGGCATGGACCTGGACTGCTTCGTGATGTTCTCGTCGGTCTCGAGTATCTTCGGCAATCCGGCACAAGGAAACTACTCGGCGGCAAATGCCTTCCTCGATTCGCTCGCCTATCATCGCCGGGCGCTCGGCCAACCGGCCCTCGCTATCAACTGGGGCGTGCTCGGCGGCGAAGGCTACGTCGCCCGCAACGAACGAGTCGCGGAATTCCTGGCCCGCCAGGGAACCGACGCGCTGACCCCTGCCGAAGTGACCTCATTGATGGATTCCTTCCTCGCCGCCCACACCACCCATGTCGCCGCAATCCGCGTGGACTGGGCGAAATGGCGGCAATCGTTCCGCGGCATGCAGGACAATCCTCTCGTCGAACGCATCTTCGCCGCCGGCGTCGAATCCCAGGAATCCAGCAGTGGCAGCCACGACTGGCGCACTAAAATCCAAGCCGCGGCGCCGGACGGGCGACACACGGTCATCAGCGAGGCCGTGCGCGATGTCGTCGGCGCGGTGCTGCGGGTCAAGCCGGACAGCCTGCGCGAGGATCAACCGCTCACCGACCTCGGCCTCGACTCGCTCATGGGTGTGGAAATCGAGACGATGTTGGAGACCTCCACCGGCGTCGCCCTACCCCCGACCAGCCTGATGCGGGCGCGCACCATCGGCCAGATCGCCACCTTGATCGCCGAGCAATTGGGTAGCGATGCGAACCCCACCAAGAAGACCACCGTGGCCACCGATGAAGTGGTCGATACCTCGGAGCTGGACCTCGATTCGATATCCGACGAAGACCTCGACATCTTGCTCGGCGGAGTCACCGAGGTGGCGGAAACGGATGCGGTGCTCACTGGGAAAACCTGATCCCCTCGATGGCTCAGGATCCGCGAGCGCAGTTCAAGCAGTGGCTGGAAACCGGGGAAGCCCGCCTCCAGCCAATCTCCCTGCCCCAGCGCGAATTGTGGGAAAACTCACCCGTGCCGGTGGCGGACCCCGCCAACCACATCTGCGGAGTAATCGAAATCAAAGGGCCGATCACCCCGCAGCAATGTGAAGCAGCACTCGAACGGGTGAGCGAACGACAGGAGGCGCTGCGCATTTCCTTCCTACCCGGCAAGGAGCGCCCCTTGCAGATGATCCGTGCCTCGGGAACCACGCTGCTCGGCGTGCGCGAAATGGCGGCGAATAGCTTGTTGGATGACGTGATGCTCGAAACCTACCGCCAGCCATTCGACCTGCTCCATGGCCCGCTCTACCGCGTGGACATGATACGCCGCGGCCACCATGATCATGTGCTGGCGTTTGCCTTCCACCACGCCATCGCCGACGGCTGGTCGCTGGGCGTCTTCGTGCAGGATCTCTGCACAGCCTATGTCATGGGCCTGAGCGGATTGAGCAAGGCCGTAGCCGTGGGTGTCATGGGCCTGAAAAACACCTTGCCGCCCGTGACCCAATCCTACTTCGAGTGGGCCGCCGCCGAACGCGCGATCTGGCATCCCGCGGAATTGGCAAAACGTGCCGATTTCTGGAAATCCCGGCTCGCGGGATCCCGCGGAATCTGGGGTGGCATCCCCGCACCGGATCCTCTCCAGCGCTGGGTCACCGCGATCCCTGCGGATCTGGCGCGGGGCGTCAAGGCCTTGGCAGTAAGTCACCGCACCACTCTGTTCAGCACACTGCTGGCGGCGTTTCAGCTCACCCTTTCAAAATGGACCGGCAAGGATGACATCTTGGTCGGCACGCCGGTGGCAAATCGCAACAAGGAAGCCGTCCGTGAAACGATGGGCTACTTCGCCGGCGTGGTCCCCCTGCGCGGCCAGTTGGATCCCCTGCAATCATTCTCCAATCACCTGCACGCGGTGTCCGAAGCGACACTCGATGCCTTCGCCAATGCCATGCCCTTCGCCGAACTGGCCGCCGCCATGGGGGGGGGCCGCCCGGCGGGCGAACACTCGATTTTCGATGTGCGCTTCGCCCTGCAAAACCACCCGGTGCCCGACGTCGTGCTGCCGCGCATCTCCACCAAACTGCGGATGCGCTCCACCGGCACCGCCCGCTTCGACCTGGCCTGCGAACTCACCGAAGTCGGGAGCGAGTTGGAGGTTGCGTGGTTATTCAAACCGCAGAGATTCGCCACGTCAAATATCGCCGAGCTGAACAACCTCTTCCTGGCTGTGTTGACCAACACCTGCAACAACCCGGAAAGCCGGATCGCGGTTCTGACTTTCTAACATGCAAGGCCGCACCGGCGAATCACAGGTGACTTGGTGGTTGCTATCCGCTGGGACAACCCCCAGCATGTCCCCCATGAAATCCCTTCCCGGTGTCATCTTCGCAGGATTGCTCGTTGCCGCCTGCCACAAGAAACACCAGACCTCCGCACCCGCGAATGCCACACCAGCCGTGGCGGTCCATCTAACACCAGCCACCCTGCAAACCCGCCAGGCCACCGAAGACGTCGTCGGCACCGTGCGCTCGAAACAACGCGCCGTGATCGAGGCCAAAGTCAGCGGACGACTGCTGCAATTCCTCGCCGTCCCGGGGCAACTCGTGAAAACCGGCGAGTTGCTCGCGGAACTGGACGTGCAGGAAATCCGTGCCAAGCGCGAACAAGCCAAGGTCCTGTTGGATCAGGCGCAGCGTGATCTGGCCCGCCAACAACAACTCATCGCGAGCAAAGCCACCAGCCTTCAGGAACTCGAGTCCGCCGCCGCTCGCGTCAAGGTCGCCGACGCCACCCTCAACGAGGCCGAAACCATGTTGGGCTATGCCCGCGTCACCGCCCCATTCGATGGCGTCATCAGCCGCAAACTCGCGGAACTCGGCGACCTCGCCATGCCCGGCAAACCCCTCATGGAAATCGAATCCCCGGCCCATCTCCGCTTTGAAACCGACCTGCCGGAAAGCCTGCTAGACCGCATCCAGCAGGGGGCAAAGCTGACGGTCACGATGCCCTCGTTGCCCGCTCCACTCACTGCCACCGTCTCGGAAATCTCACCGGTGGCAGATGCCGTGAGCCGCACGTTCCTGGTGAAATTGGATCTGCCCGATAGTGCCGGCCTGCGGGCCGGCCAGTTTGGTCGCGTCGCGGTGCCGGTGGCGGAAGCGCAATTGCTGTTAGTGCCGCGCCAGGCCGTGCTGCGTCGCGGCCAGATGGAGGCGGTGTTTGTTGTCAGGGATGACCGCGCCGCGCTGCGCCTGGTGAAATCCGGCAAGCAAATCGATGACCAGACCGAGATCCTCTCCGGTCTGGAACCCGGTGATTCCGTGGTGACCAGCGACCCCGCCCTGCTCACCGACGGCCAACCCGTGACGGCACAACCATGAACGATTCATCACCGGCAACGCAGTCGTTGGGAATCGCGGGCCGTATCGCCGCTGCTTTCATCGACTCCAAGCTCACCCCGCTCGTCGTCATCGCCGCAGTGTTGTTAGGCGCGGCGGCCATCGTGATGCTGCCTCGCGAAGAGGAGCCGCAGATCAAGGTGCCGATGATCGACGTGATGGTCACCATGCCCGGCTCCAACGCCAAGGAGGTCGAGGAGCGCGCCACCCGGCCGATGGAGAAGTTGTTATGGGAAGTGCCGGGCGTGGAATATATCTATTCGACGTCCCGCGACAGCGAGAGCCTGCTCATCGTGCGCTTCAAGGTCGGCGAGGACCCGCAGGACAGCTTGGTCAAACTCACCGAAAAACTGCGCTCGAACTTCGACCGCATTCCGCCCGGCGTGAGTTGGCCGCTGATCAAGCCAAAAAGCATCGACGACGTGCCTATCCTCGGCCTCACCTTCCACAGCAAGCGTTACGATCATCTCATGCTGCGGCGGCTCGCCGCCCAAGTCGAGGAATCGATCAAACAAGTGCCGTTGGTCGCCGAAACCACCCTCATCGGCGGCGCCCGCAAAGCCGTCCGCGTAATCCTCGATCCCGCTAGATTGGCATCGCGCAGCCTCAGCCCGTCCGGCATCGTGCCCATGCTGCAACAATCCAACAGGCAATCCCGCGCCGGCGGCATCACCACCGCCAACCGCGAGGTGCTGGTGGAAACCGGTGCTTTCCTGAAGTCCGCCGAGGACGTCGGCAACGTGGTCGTCGGGGTGTTCGGCGCGCGTCCGGTCTATCTGCGGGAAGTGGCGGAGATCCGTGACGGCAGCGAGGAAACCAGCCAGTATGTGTTGTTTGGTTCGCGCATCCCGGAGGGGGACGCGCGGCCCGACCGTTCGCTTTCCCAAGTGGAGGAGCCCGCCGTCACCCTCAGCATCGCCAAGCGCCCCGGCGCCAATGCCATCGCCGTGGCCGGCGAGGTGCTGCGCAAGGTGGACCTGCTCAAGGGCAAACTCATTCCCGCCGATGTCTCGGTGGCCGTCACCCGCAACTACGGCGAAACCGCGGCGGAGAAATCCAACGAGTTGCTACTCCACATGGGCATCGCCGTGTTCGGCGTGTCCCTGCTGATTTGGCTGACCCTTGGCTGGCGCGAGTCGGGCATTGTGGCGGTGGCCATTCCCGCCACGCTCGCGCTGACCTTGCTGGTGTTTTACCTCCATGGCTTCACTCTCAACCGCATCACCCTGTTCGCGCTGATCTTCAGCATCGGGATCCTCGTCGATGACGCCATCGTCGTTGTCGAAAATATCGTCCGCCATTTCCACCTGCCTGCCAACAAAGGACGTAACTGGTCGGTCATCGCGGTGGAGGCGGTCAACGAGGTGGGCAATCCCACCATCCTGGCTACCTTCGCGGTGATTGCCGCAGTGCTGCCAATGGCATTTGTCGGCGGACTGATGGGGCCGTACATGCGGCCGATTCCCATCGGCGCGAGCGCGGCCATGTTCTGGTCGCTGCTCATCGCTTTCATCGTCACCCCATGGGCTTCTATCAGAATCCTCGGCTGGGGCAAGAAATACGGGGAGCGTCTGCGTCCCGCAGGCGGGGAGCACCGGCGTCCCGCCGACAGTGCTCGGCATCCTGCCGGGCACTCTTCCGAATCTGTCGAAACCTCTTCCGATTCCGCCGGACTCTCTAACGGACCAGCCGTTCGCTCATCCGCCCATGAGGAGGATTTTTTCACCCGCCTCTACCGCCGCATGATGGGGCCGTTGATTCATCATGGCGGCTGGCGCTGGACGTTTCTAGCAGGCATCACGCTACTTTTGTTAGGTTCGTTCGCCACCGTCGGACTTGGCTGGGTGAAGGTGAAAATGCTGCCCTTCGACAACAAGAGCGAGTTCCAAATCATCCTCAACATGCCGGAGGGCGCGTCGCTCGAACAAACCGCCGCCGTCGCCCGTGAAATGGCCGCCTCGATTCGCGACGAACCGGAGGTCACCAACTGGCAGATCTATGCCGGTATCGCCTCGCCCTTCAATTTCAGCGGACTGGTCCGTCATTATTTCATGCGCCGCGGCGCCAACGTCGCCGACATCCAGGTCAACCTTGTCTCCAAACACGAACGCAAGGCCCAGAGCCACGACATCGCCAAACGCGTCCGCCCGCGGCTGGCGGAAATCGCCGCCCGCTATCAGGCGCGCGTCGCCGTCGCCGAGGTGCCGCCCGGCCCGCCGGTCCTCCAAACGCTCGTCGCCGAAATCTACGGCCCTGACGAGGCATCGCGCCTCAAGCTGGCTGACACGGTGAAAACCATCTTCAAGCAAACCCCCGGGGTGGTCGATGTCGATTGGTATCATGAGGCGGACCAGCAAAAGGACCGCTTCGTCATCGACAAGGAAAAGGCCGCGCTCCACGGCATCAGTGCCGCCACCATCGCGCAGACCCTGCGGATCGCCGTCGATGGCGAAACCGTCGACCTGCTCCACCAACCGGCCGAAAAGGAGGACGTCAATATCCGCCTCGAAATCCCGCGCTCCGCCAAAACCACCACCGCCGAACTGTTAGCCCTGCGCGTGCGCTCGGGGGACGCCAATGCCCTGCCCGAACCCGGCGCTTCCGCCGCGCCGCTGGTCCCGTTGCGCGAGCTTGTCAGCATCGAGCGCGGTATCGTGGAGAAGAGTCTCTATCATAAAAACCTGATGCCGGTGACTTATGTCATCGGCGATGTCGCGGGTATCGTCGAAAGCCCGGTCTATGCCATCTTCAACATGAACAAGGCGTTGCGGGAACTCGACACCCGGGAGTTCGGCGGCAGCGGCGCGGAGTTGAAGATTCACAATGCGGGCATGCCATTCAGCGATGAGGAGCCATCCCTCAAATGGGATGGCGAGTGGCACATCACCATCGAGGTGTTCCGTGACCTGGGTTCCGCCTTCGCCGCCTGCTTGATTCTGATCTATGTGCTCATGGTCGGCTGGTTCCGCAACTTCATCACCCCGGCCATCGTCATGATCGCCATCCCGTTCTCGCTCATCGGCATCCTCCCGGCCCACGGCATGATAGGCGCGTTCTTCAGCGCCACCAGCATGATCGGCTTCATGGCCGGCGGCGGCATCGTCGTTAGAAACTCGATCATCCTCGTCGACTTCATCGAACTGCGCCTGCGCGAAGGCATGCCCTTGGCCGAGGCGGTCATCGACGCCGGCGCCGTGCGCTTCCGCCCGATGCTGCTCACCGCCATGGCCGTCATCGTCGGCGCCGCGGTTATCCTCGCCGACCCGATCTTCCAGGGCCTGGCCATCGCCCTGATGGCCGGCGAGGTCGCCAGCCTGCTCATCTCACGCATGGCCGTGCCCGTGCTCTATTATATGTTCAACCACCGCCAGCATGTTTGACCAAATGAAAAACACGCTTGACGTATGGACGCCCAAATGGCAAATACGCCCGCATGAAGATCCGCCCGTTCTGGCTCGATGAAATCGCGCGGCTTTGGAAGCAGAAGCCGATTGTGTGGCTCTCGGGCGTGCGGCGGGTTGGTAAAACCTCGCTCTGCAATCAAATATCACTGATCTGGGCAAGCAAGCCGGCATCAGCCGCCCCACCGTCCTAGCCCATCTGGATGCCATGGAAATCTCCCATGCCATCCTGCGCATCCCGCCGTATCACGGGGGCGGGCTGCGGGAAATCGTGCGCCGTCCGCGCGTCTTTGCCTTTGATACCGGGCTGGTCGCCCATATCAGGGGCTGGGAAACGATTCGGGAAGATGACCGCGGCCTGCTTTGGGAAAATTTGGTGCTCGATGAATTGCGGGCGCTAACACCCCACGGAACCATTCATTATTGGCGCGACAAGAGCCAACGCGAGATTGATTTCATCGTGGCACATGCCAATGGCAGTGCGGATGCGATTGAGGCCAAAATCAATCCCGATGCGCTGGACCCAGATGCGATCAAGAAATTCCGCACACTCCATCCACGCGGCACCAATTATCTGATCTGCCCATTTGTGCGTGAGCCCTACAGCCTGAAAATCTGCGGCCTAACAGTCGAGGTCCGCAACACGCCCCGGGCAACCGTGGGAAAATGAACCGGACGACTTTCTGATAGCACTTGGTCGCCAGCCAAAGCGGTGTGGCGGGCTTCGCCCTTCCCACCGCACTCCATGCTTTCACGCCACCGGCACGCTACGGCCGCAAGACCGAACTCGACATTTTTTCACGCCGGGCTAACCTCGTGGCGTGACTGTTTCCCAAAAAGCCCGCATCCGCCGCCAGGCCACCTGGAAGCTTGAAACGGCGAACAGTTTCGCAGAGGCCGAGGCGCAAACGCGCGCCTACTGGCGCTCCGCCACGCCTGCAGAACGCCTGAACGCGCTTGAAGCGCTGCGAGAACCCCTTTATGGCGAAAATCAAACTAGCAGCAGACTTCAAAGATTTCTTGAAGTTGTGCCTGCTGCATGATGTCCGTTTTCTGGTGATCGGCGGTTATGCCGTGGTGCATTACTCGCGCCCACGCTATACCGGCGATCTGGACCTTTGGGTGGACAGCACCCGGGAAAACGCCGAACGGGTGGTGCGGGTATTGCACGATTTCGGATTCCATGGGGACGATGTCACCACCGCAATGATTACTCGCAGAAAGCAAATCATCCGCATGGGATTCGAGCCCATGCGGCTTGAACTGTTCACCCGGATCCCTGGCGTGACGTTTGCCCGATCCTATCGGCGCCGCGTGATGGTACAAATGGGGCGGATGGAGGTGCCTTTCATCGGTCTTGAAGATCTAAAGCAGAACAAAAAAGCCAGCGGTCGCATCAAAGACTTGCAGGATCTTGAGGAGTTGCCGTGACGCACCCTGCTGATATCTCTACGGACCATGATCGCCTTGTTTGTGGACACCGTGGCTTTTGTGGCCAAGGAAATCTCCGGGGATCAGTTTCACGCGACCGCGCGGCAATCCTGGAGCGAGGTGGAACAACGCGGGTATAGGCTTCAATCACCGCAAACAATCGGATTGAGCCCGAACTCCGGGATAGGAACCACGAAGGACACGGAAAAACACTCCATAAGAAACAGTCAGGATGTCGTTGTGTTATTAGTAGAGCACCTCCTGCAGGTACAGCCCGGCGGCGGGGGCGCAATGTGCGGATTTGCCCAACGGCAGGCCGGGCGCCTGGTCGAGAAACATGGCGAGTTCGTCGAGACGCTGGCGGCCATGCGCGGCGCGGACCGCAGAACCCGTTAGAAGGCGGACCATTTTGTAGAGAAACCCGGCGCCGGCAAACGTGATGCGGTAGCCGTCGGCCAGGGTTTCCAACGCCGCGCGGTCAAGGGTGCGGTACCAGTCCATGTCCGGCGGCTCGTTGCCGCGGTAAGCGGCGAAGGCGTGGAAATCGTGACGCCCGACAAACAACGCGAGCGCCCGTTCCAACACCCGCGCGTCTAACAACCCTGGAACATGCCAGGCAAGCCCGGCTTTCAAGGGGGGCAGCACCGGATCCGTGCAAAGATCGTAGCGATAGATTTTTCCGATCGCGGAGAAGCGGCTGTGGAAATCCGCAGGCACTTCCTCGCAAGCCATGATGCGGATGCTGGCGGGAAGTTTGCAATTGAGTGCCGGCACCCAATGAACCGGTGTCATCGAACTTTCCGGCGGCGCGTCAAAATGCGCGGTTTGTGCGAGCGCGTGAACGCCGGTGTCGGTGCGGCCGGCTCCTTGCAGCCTGATCGGTTGTTTGGCCACTTCCGCCAGCGCCCGATGCATGAAATCCTGCACCGTGTTGCCACCCACCTGCGATTGCCACCCGTTGTAGGGACGACCGTCATAGGCAATGGTGAGTTTGAGGCGCATGGAAGCGTCCGGTCTCAGACAGCGGACCCGGGTTTCACCTGCAAGGCTTTTTCGAGCGTCTTCACCCGTTCCACTAGTTTGGGCAACTGGCGCCTGAGAACCCGCAGTTTCATCTCATCGCGGTAAAGGTTGGCAGGGCTGCCGGCATACGTTTCTCCACCGGGGATGCTGGTGTTCACACCGGTGCGGGCCGTGAGGATGGCATGGTCACCAATCGTAACATGGCCGGCAATGCCCACTTGACCGGCGCAGACAACGTAGTCGCCAAGATGGGTGCTGCCGGAAATCCCGACGAGTGCGACAATCAGGCAATGCTTGCCAATCACACAGTTATGGCCGATCTGGACGAGGTTGTCGATCTTGGTGCCCTCGCCAATCACGGTTTTCCCAAAACGTGCGCGGTCAATGGTGGTGTTCGCGCCGACCTCGACGTCATCGCCGATTTCGACAATGCCGACTTGGTCGATTTTGACATGGCGGCCATCCACCAGCTCGTAGCCGTAACCATCCGCACCAATGACGACTCCGGGTTGCAGGATGACGCGGTCCCCCAGCTCGCAACGTTCGCGCACTGTCACGTTGGCCATGATATGGCAATCGCGCCCGATCACCGCATACTCACCGATTACGCTGTTAGGGCCGATTTCGGAACCCTCGCCCACTGTGGCTCCCGCCATGATCACGGCTCCGGCATGGACGCGGACCCGTGCCGGATCCAATACAACAGTGGCGTCCACCGATGCCTGCGCATGGATGCCGGGAAACCATTTGCGGGTGGCGGCGGAAAAATGGCGGACAACGACCGCGAAGGCGAGCGAGGGATTGTCCACGGCGATGAGCGCGGTACCCTCGGGACCTCCGGATTCCCCGCGCGGCACAATCACCGCAGCGGCCTGCGTTTGCAAAAATTGGCCGTGATACTTCTCGTTGCCCAGAAAACTGATATCATGGGCCCCGGCGGTGTCGAGCGCGGCCACCCCTCTGATAGACAATCCGAGCCCACCCCGCACGATGTCACCATCGACCCGGCGGGCGAGCTCGGAAAGTGTGAGGGCGAATGCCAACGCGGAGATCGGCTGGATTATTTATCGCCGACAGGAGCCGGTGTCGGGACTTCCGGCTTGGGATCTTCTTCCGGCGTCAGCGACCCTGGAGGTGCATCCTTGTTGAGGGTCTTGAGCAAGCCGGCGGTGATATCCGTGGCGTCCTTGGTATAGAGCAGGAACGGAATCCCATTTTGGCTGAGACTGGATTTGTCAAAAACGTAATCGTAGTTGTCCAATTTCGCCCGTTCCTCGACGAGTTTGCGGATTTCCTCGAGGATGCCCCGCATCCGTTGATTCGCTTTTTCGTTGAGCGCCTGGCTGCGGCGCTGCTGGAATTCCTTGAGCTCACGGTCCAGTGCAATCAAATCCTGATACTGAACCTGCGCTTCTTTGGAAATCGCCTGTTTTTTCGAGTCGTTGATCGAGGGATCGTCGATTTGTTTTTTCAGGTTTTCCAGTGACGTGTTGAGTTCACGGATTTTCGCCTTGCGCTCGTTGGCGTCTTTCTGGATCCGGGCGAAATCCACGTTGTTTTGTTTTTTGGCTTCGATAGTGCGGTAATACTGCTTGAACAGCTCCTGCATATCGACGGTGGCGATGTTGAGTTTACCGTCTTGCGCGGCAGGTGCGACGGCGATGAGAGATACTGCGAGGGCAGTGCTGAGGAAACGACGGATGATTGTCATGGGTAGGTGCGTTGGGGTTCTGAAAGCGGATATCGGGAGGGAGTGTGATGGGAAAAGCCACGCCCGTCAACGCTCATTCACGCCCATTTCACCGCTGTGTGGTCAAACCAATCCCGGCGCATGTTTCCAGGCGGAAAAAAACGCTTGGCGGAACCAGCGTGCGGCGTGGATCGCCAAGGACCATGCCAAACCACAAGGGCTGGAGTCTCAGACAAGAGCCGCCAGCAGTTTTTGATGAATGCCGCCGAAACCGCCGTTCGAAAGCACCGCGACGACATCCCCCGAACGTGCCTGTGCCTTGACCCGGGCGACAATGGTGGCGAGATCCGGCAGGTAATACCCGTGACCGCCCAGACGGGAAATATCCGCCGCGAGTTTTTCGGGGTCGAGACGGTCGTTGGCCGGAATCTTGTGAGGATCGGGCATCACCGCGACAATCGCAAAATCCGCGAGAGCCAGGGCCTCGGCGAGTGGGCTTTGAAACACGGCGCGACGAGTCGTATTCGAGCGCGGCTCAAACAAAATCCACAGGCGGGCGTCCGGATATCGCTGGCGCAGACTTTGCACGGCGAGCCGGATCGCCGTCGGATGGTGAGCGAAGTCGTCGATCACCTTGATGCCGTTGACCTCGCCGCGGAGTTCCTGACGGCGGGCGACACCCTCAAACCCCTCCAAACCGGCGCGGATTTCATCAGTCGTTAGACCGGCGAAGGTGGCGGCGGCGGCGGCCATGGTGGCATTCTTGACGTTGCACTCGCCGGTCATGCGCAGCGAATACGGCACACCGCCAAGCGTGAATGAACTACGGTCCGTCTCGTAGTGCACGTTTGCAACCCGCAACGCGCACTCCTTCCCGCATCCGACGGTGGTGACCGGACAGGGCGCACCGGTGGCGATTTCCAGGCAGTTGGGATCGTCACCGTTGATGAAGGCCATGCCCGTGCGCGGGACGATGTTGAGCAGGCGCCGGAAGGTGAGTTTGATCTCGTCAAGCGAGGCGTAAATGTCCGCATGGTCGAATTCAATGTTGTTCACCACCACGCACTCGGGCAGATAGTGGAGAAACTTCGAGCGCTTGTCGAAGAAAGCGGTGTCGTATTCATCGCCCTCTAGCACCATGAATTCCGAAGCGGTGAAATGCGCGCCGCAGCCAAGGTTGTTAGGCAGACCGCCAATCATGAATCCCGGATCGCGTCCCGCATGGCGTAGCAGCCACGCAAGCATCGCGGAAGTGGTGGTTTTCCCGTGAGTGCCGGAAACCACGAAATTGCGCTTTCCACGCAGGAAAAACTCCTTCAACACCTCGGGCAAGGATTGATAGAGGAGTTTCCGGTCGAGGGTGGCCTCGGCCTCCGGGTTGCCGCGCGAGATGGCATTGCCGATGATCACGACGTCGGTGTCCGCCGGTATGTTGCTCTCGCAATACCCCTCGGCGATGGAAATGCCTTGGCCACGCAGGAAATCCGACATCGGCGGATAGACGTTGGAGTCCGAACCGGTGACGGTGAAACCGCGTTGTTTCATGGCGGCGGCGACGGCCCCCATGGCGGTACCACAGATGCCGGTGAAGTGAAAACGGGATGGGACGGACATTGCAGGAAGCGAGGATAGGCGGCCAATTCCAGCCTGCCAACCCGCAATATGCGTGAAATGAACCGTCATCGCAGAAACCAACTCGCGGATGATGTCCCTTGGCCGGATTTCAAAACAAACGTCGTTTCGACTTGAAGCCATGGAGTGAACGTGGAGAATCCAGTGATGAACATTACTTTGCCGAGATCGCTGGGTGGCGCGTTGTTTGCCTGCGCCGTGGTTTTGCCACTGGTGAGTTGTTCCAAGAACGCTGCCCAGAAGGCCGAGATCCAGTCGCTACAGCAAGAAATCGCGGATCGCGACACCAACATTCAGGACCTGGAAACCCGCAGCACGGAATTCGAACAGAAAAACTCCGCACTCGAAAGCAAGGTCAGCGAAGCCGAACAAAAGGCCGCCGAGATGGAAGAACAACTCACCCGGGCCAAGAGTGACTTGGAAACCCTACAGAAAGCCAAGGCAACCGAACAGGCACAGGCCATCACCAAAACGCCAACCCAGATCCTCGCCGCCACCAAGGAGCGGATCAACAAACAACTGCCGGCCATCGTGCCGATTCAGGGTGATGTCACCCGCAGTCGCGGCGTGCTGATGCAGGCCGATAACAAAATCTGGCTGTATGCGGCCGCACAGGGCTTGAGCGGCAACACGAAACTCACCATCAAAGGCACGGACGGGACCGCCCTCACAAAATTCGGCGAGTTTCAGGTCGCGTCGGACACCTCTCTGGTGCGGCTCGAGATCCAACAGGAAATCGCGGTGAAAATCGCCGTGGACCTCACGGCAACCGTGGACGCCGACACGCCGCTGGTGGCGGTGACCGCCGACGCGCAGGGTGGCACACTGCAAATGCTGGATTGTCGCATCACCAAGACCATCGGCAGTGATTTCGACCTCGAAACCTACGGCACCCAACAAAGCCAGGGTTGTCCGTTGTTCGCCGCCGAATCCGGCAAGGTCGTCGCCATCTTCAGCAGTGGACCTACCAGCGGTGACCTCTCCTTGTGGTCGAACCCCCAGCAAACCACCGACTACGAACAGCGTACCCGTGCCGCCCGCCTCAATCGTACCATCGAATGGAAGCCCTCCAGCCTCAACGCATTCCTCGATGAACGCCGCAAAATCGATGACATGAACAAAACCACCCGCCTGCTCCACGCCCTGGCTTCGGTGCGGGTCGCCGGCTTGGCCCTGCAACTCGGCGGCACCCCCGGCGACGGCAGCACCTCGATGCTCCAGGTGATCCAACAAAACTCCACGCATCCATTGGTGGTTACCTTGCAGAAGGTCCAAACGGATCTGGCCAACACCAAGGTGCGCATGGCCGAACGCGACATCACGCGCCGCATCGCCAAAATTCTGGGTGACGCGCAAATCATCGGTACCCGGCAAACCACGGAATTCAAGGGCACCGTGTTTTCGTTCTATCACCGGACCTTTGCGGAAAACACGCTGAAATGGCGCGGCGAAGCCGACCAAGCGCTCAAGGCCACGCTCGCCACCTTCACCCGCTAATCCATGTGCGATGCCCGCGTTTCGGCTTCCCGTGGCTGCGGGAAACGTCTATCGTCCAACCATGGTTGCAGGTATTCAGAGCCAACTTGATGATTTCATCCGGCGCATGGGATTGCGGCGGACCGGTCAACGGGAAATCATCCTCAGATCCGCGTTTTCCCAGCAGGAACATTTCACCGCCGAAGATCTGTTAGACCGGGTCCGGAAAATCCAGCCCACCATCTCGCGCGCCACCGTCTATCGCACGCTGGGACTGATGGTCGAGGCGGGCCTGCTCCGCGAGATCGATCTGGGTGGCGAGCAAACCACCTATGACCCGAACTTCCTCGACAAACCCTCGCACAACCACCTCGTCTGCATCGATTGCGGACGGGTCGTGGAATTCGAAGATGCCCATATCGAACTGCTCAACGACTGCGTGACGCGGCGGCTCGGATTCAAGCCGCTCCGGCAATCGCTCAAGATCGAAGCGAATTGCGAACAACTGCGCGTCAACGGACGCTGCCCTAACCTGATCGCCACGAGACTAAGCGGCAAACGACTGCGAAAAAAACGTTAGATGAAAGATCCTCCCGCCGCCACCGGTATCCGAACACAACCATTTCAACCCGTCACCCCATCACCCTGATGCAAGCCTCCTCCCGCCGCCAATTCGTGAAAAATTCCGCTCTGGCAGCCGCCGCCTTCGCCGGCAGCCGCTCGTTCGCCGCCGGAGCCTCCGACCGCGCCATCCCGATCGCCCTGCAACTCTACTCGGTGCGCGGCGATTGCGGCAAGGACATCGACGCCGCTCTGGCTGCCGTCGCCAAGATGGGCTTTGCCGCAGTGGAATTCGCCGGCTATTACAAATACGCTGGCAAGGGTAAGGAATTGCTGGCGAAACTCAACGAACTGGGCCTCAAGGCGGCCGCCACCCACATCGGCGCCAACACCATGCGCGGCGACGCCCTGAACCAAACCATCGAATTCCACAAGGAAATCGGCTGCAAGTATCTGATAGTTCCCGGCGACGGTTCCTTCACCAACCCGGAGAAAAGTAAGGCGTTTGCCGATTTTTTCAACGAAACGGCCGCCAAGCTCAAGCCGCACGGCCTGGCCTGCGGCTACCACAACCACACCCATGAGTTTGCCAAAGTCGGCGATTCGAACCATTGGGAATTGTTTGCCCAACGCACCGACAAGGACGTGGTCCTGCAGATCGATTGCGGCTGGGCCGCCGCCGCCGGACAGGATTGTGCCGACCTGATGAAACGTTATCCCGGCCGCATGCAGGTGGTGCATATCAAACCCACCGTGTTCGGCGCGGCCACCGGTAAAAAAGCCATCTTCGGCCAGGACTCGGTGAACTGGGGACCCATTCTAACCGCCTGCCGCGACCTCGGCGCCACCGCATGGCTCACCCTCGAACAGGAAGCCTATCCCGACGGCAAATCCCCGATGGAAAGCACCGCACTGTCGCTCGCCGCACTCAAAAAGGCGCTGTGAGCCTGCGGGTCGCCCGGAATCAGGGAATGACGCAATAGGCTTTTTCGCCGCCGGCCATCCGCGAGGGATCGATGCGGCGGTCAAGGGTGGCGAATCCGGCTCGGTGTCGGATGGCCAGCGCTAACAGATAGAAATCCTCGGTTTCCTCCATGATTTTGTAGATCATTTCGTTGGTGACAACGGTGTTGCCTGTTTTCTTCAACACCGGAAATCCGTATTCATTGAAGGTGAAGATCTTGGAGTCATCGGGACTTGGACTGGCATCATGGACTTCCCGGCGCAGGGCGTGTTCCATCATGGCCTTGAGGGTGGTGCGGCGCTTGCGGGCGACCGCTTTGGCCTGCGTCAACAGACGTCGGGAAGTTCGACAGTGGTTTTCATAAGCCGATATGGGTGGCCATACGGGCGTATGGGTGGGTGTCACGCGAATGATCTTTCTGATCCACCCCGCCCGGGCACAATCATGATGGTGCGGATCGGCCCCGGACCTGCGTGAATTCCGAAGCGTGAATTCCGGGCTTGGCTCGCGGGCCGGGGACTTTAGCGTGTCGGGCATGCCGGCCATCGCTCTGGATCTGCTCATTATCGGGATGTATTTCGCCATCATCCTGGGCATCGGCGTGCATTTCAGCCGACGCAACGCCAATGTCGCGGACTTCGCGCTGGGGGGGCGCTCGATTCCGTGGTGGGCGGTGCTGGCCTCGATCCTTGCGTCCGAAATCAGCGCGGGCACGTTTTTTGGCACCCCGGGCGAAGGGTTCCGTCTGCGCAACTATACCTACGCGCAGTTGATGGTCGGCTATCTGCTGGCCCGCCTGGTGGTGAGCGCGGTGTTCATCCCGGCGTATTACAAACACAATGTGGTGAGCATCTATGAATTCCTTGAAATACGTTTCGGGCCGCGCACCCGGCGCATTGCCAGCGTGGTGTTCCTGCTGACGCGCTCGCTGGCCAGCGGTTCACGGCTGTGGGTGCCCACCCTGCTGCTGGTGGTCATCTGGAACAAGATCAACCCTGATAGACCGCTGGGAAACTGGCAGCAATTCTGGTTCACCGGGGCCGCTCTCGTGATCATCAGCCTGCTCACCGCCGCCTACACCGCCGTGGGCGGCATCAAGGCGGTGATCTGGACGGATGTGCTGCAGATCGCCGTGCTCTTCGGTGCGCTGGGGTTCGCGATGTGGTATTTGTCAGGCCACATCCCCGGCGGCTGGGACAATGTGAAATCACACCTCACCGGGCCGCACGATCTCGCGCTCTGGCAGTGGCAGGGGGACGTGCCGGCGGATACCTTGTGGGGAAAAATCAAGAGCGTGTTGGAAACCGAATACACCGTCTGGGCGGCGCTCTTCGGGTCGTTGTTCGTGACGCTCGCCACCCACGGTACCGATCAGGACATGGTGCAGCGCATGCTCACCGCCAAAAACAAACGCCAAAGCGCGGTGGCCACGATTCTATCAGGCCTGGCGGACATTCCCGTGACCTTCGCCGTTCTAACCATCGGGATCCTGCTCGCGGTTTATTACGGTCACGTGGTCGACGACCCGGCGCTCCCGATGGCGGCCGGCAAGCCGGACCACACGCGGATTTTCCCGTATTTCGTGGTGGACGTGATGCCCGGCGGGTTGCGCGGCCTGGTGGTGGCCGGGGTCTTGGCGACCACGATGGGATCGCTGGGTACCGCGATGAACTCGCTGGCTACCAGTTATTGCCGGGATTTCCATTTCCGTTGGTTCAGGACGCCGGAGGATGATCGCACGCGGGTGCGCATGATCAAGCTCGCCACCGTGGGCTTCACGCTGGTGCTGATAGGCGTCGGGCTGGCCACCGCGTGGGTCAAGGCTCACCATCCGGAACTCAGCATCATCGGCATCATTCTGGGCAGCTTCGGTTATACCTATGGATCGTTGTTAGGGGTGTTCATGGTGGCGCTCTTCACCCGCACCCGCGGCAACGAGACCGGCAACCCGCTCGCCATGATTGGCGGCTTCATCGCCGTCGCCATCCTCAGCAACCTGCCCAACGACTTGTGGAAGATGGTCGCGGGCGGTGCGCTCTATCAAAATCCCGCGTGGCTGCCGGTGGTCGAATTCCCGTGGCGCATTCTCATCGGCACACTGGTGACGGTGGCCATCGCCTTGTGTTTCAAAACGCCGGCCATACAGCAGGAACGCAACCAATGAGCATGCCATGCATCCCCCATCCCGAGGTTCTTCCACGCTGCATTCCGGGTGCCTAGACCGTCCGCGCGGGCGCGCTTGTGGCGTCAAGCAACGAGTGACTCATTTGTCACCATGTGAGTGCCTGCTTTTCAATCGCATGCGTCGATCAGGCACTAGCGGATGGTCATCATATTTCGGAAAAACGAAACAAACCGTAGGTCAAGAATATAAAAAACCAACCCGTGGAACCCTTGTGGAATAGGAAGCCTCCCCGGTGACTCTTGGATCGACTCCAAAAAAAATTTTCCCGCCAGCGGTGTTATTACAGAGTCGATCCGCATCACGTTGCGCCACTTGTGCGAGTGGGATGGGATGCCGAATCAACTTTCCAAAACAGATTGACTAACAATGGAACCGGTGGCCTTGGGGACGTGCGAGATCATGGATGAAACGACGGAAGCCCCTGTGGCAAGCAGAGGGTGGAAGGAAGTGTGTGAGACCTTGCGCGGGGCCGTCGGGGATGATGCCTTCCAGCGTTGGTTCCGCTGTGCCGGTTGGGTGGGCGAGGATGATGGTATCGGCACCATCCATGTTCCCGGGGAAATCCATCAGGTGTGGATCGAAACCAACTATCTGCCCGAACTGACGATGGCCGTGAACCGGATTTTCGACGAGGTGCGCGAGGTGCGCCTGGTGGTCGCACAAACGCAGGACACACCGCACGATGCGCTCAACGGCCACCCGCATCACGGCATGGCCCGTCCACTCCCAACCAAGGCCGCCACCCTCGAAGGCGAGGCGTTGGAGCGGCGCATCAAGAACGCGGGAATCAACCCGGCCCATACGTTCGCGAGCTTCGTGGTGGGCACTAACAGCCAATTCGCCCATGCCGCCTGCGAGGCGGTGGCGAAGAAAACCGGCATCGGCTACAATCCGCTGTTCATTTACGGTGGTCCCGGTCTCGGAAAGACCCACCTGATGCACGCAATCGGCCAGGAAATCCTCCGCCGCCAACCGGCATCACGCGTCGTCTATCTAACATGCGAGCGGTTCACCAATGAGTTCATCGACGCAGTGCGCCGCGGGGATCTCGAGAAATTCCGCCGCCGCTACCGCAGTTCGGACGTGCTGTTGATTGACGATGTCCACTTCATTGCCGGCAAGGAACGCTCCCAGGAGGAATTTTTCCACACCTTCAACACCCTGCTCGACGGCCGGAACCAGGTGGTTCTAACATCCGATCGCCCGGCGTGTGAGATCAAGAATCTCGAACCGCGGCTGGTTTCGCGTTTTGAATGCGGGCTGACGGTGGAAACGCAAGCGCCGCAGATGGAAACGCGGCTGGCCATTCTGCGGAAAAAATCGCTGGATTGGAAAGTCCGGGTGGACGAGTCGATCCTGCTGTTCCTCGCCGAAAAAATCCGCACCAACGTGCGTCGGCTCGAAGGGGCGTTGATGCGCGTGGCCACTTATTCCTCGCTCGCCGGCGAGAGCGTGACCGTGGAAAAAGTGGAACACCTGCTGCGCGATCTCATCCGCGAGGAGGCCAGCCGCCAAGTGACCATCGACGCAATTCAGAAAACCGTGGCCGAACATTTCGACGTCCGCCTCGCGGACATGACGAGCCGCCGACGGCCAGCCAACATCGCGTTTCCCCGGCAGATCGCCATGTATTTGAGCCGGTCGTTGACCAAGGGCTCGCTGATGGAGATCGGCGAGGCGTTTGGCGGGCGCGATCACGGCACCGTCATTCATGCGTGCAAGAAAGTGCGGGAGTGCATCGACAAGGAGGCCGGGTTGAAGGAAACCGTCGCCCGCATCGAGGCGCAACTGCGCCGTTGATTGTGAGAGATTTGCGGGATTCTTCACGGAAATTCACAGAAGGCTTGCCAAGCAGCGAGGAATGCGGAAACTGCCGTTTGTCAACCACCCAGGTTTCCATCCATGAAGTTCCGCATCTCCAAGGAAGCATTTCTCGACGGCTTGCAAAAGGTCCAGCACGTGGTGAGCACGCGTACCACCCTGCCTATCCTTTCCAACGTGCTGTTAGTGGCCAAGGATGGCCGCCTGCAATTCACCACCACCGACCTTGACGTGGGCATGACAGGGTCCGTCGAAGCCCAGATCGAAAAAGAGGGCTCCACCACGTTGCCCGTCAAACGTCTGGTGAGCATTGTGCGCGAACTGCCCGCCAGTGAAGTCGAGGTTGCCGTGGATGCGAAAAACCATGCCTCGATCCGCAGCGGACCGTCGTTCTTCAAAATCATCGGACTGGGTGAGGCCGAGTTTCCACCGCTGCCGGATTTCGCCGGTGCCAAGGAGTTCAAAATCCCCCAGATCGTCCTGCGCGACGGCTTGAAGAAAACCTCCTACGCCATTTCCACCGATGAAACCCGTTACGTGCTCAATGGCATCTTCACATCTTTCCGCGACGGCAAATTAACCCTCGTCGCCACCGACGGCCGCCGCCTCGCGATGGTCGATGCGGACCTCGAATTCCCCGCTTCCCATGAAACCGACGTCATCATCCCCGCCAAGGCCGTGCAGGAACTCCAACGCCTGTTAGGGGATGCCGGCGATGTGATCGTCAAACTCAGCGACAGCCAGATCTCCTTCACCGTCGGCGACAACCGGCTGTGCAGCAAACTCATCGAGGGCAACTATCCGAACTACCGCCAGGTCATTCCGGGCGACGGCAACGAACGGGTGGTCATCCCCCGCGAAGCGTTGTTGGACACGGTGCGCCGCGTCTCCCTCCTGTCCTCGGAAAAATCCAATTCGGTGAAGTTCGTTTTCAGCGAAAACCGCATCGAAATCACCGCCAACTCACCCGACGTCGGTGAGGCGCAGGAATGGATGGATGTGATCTATCAGGGACCGCCGATGCAGATCGCCTTCAACCCCGAGTTCATCCAGGCGCCGCTGCGCAATCTGGATACCAACGACGTCTATCTCGACCTCATCGACGAAATGAGCCCCGGCGTGCTGCGCATCGAAGGTGCCTTCCTCTACGTCCTGATGCCCATGCGCGTGACCAACTGAGGATCGTCGGAACGCCGGCTTGGCCTGGCGAACAGGTTTCCACCGTTCATGCCGGACGAATCGCGGCAACCCTTGGTGCCCTTTTGGTATTCACTCCGCTGCAAAGGCGCGAACTCCGCAATGCCTTTCGCCTCACGCAGCACACCGTCCGTTACTACGGCGTCTATTTCAACAAAACCCGCGGTCAAAGCCTCAGAACTCAGCAAACCACCTCGTTTGGGTCGGATGGCCGAGCAAGTTCAATTCCCTCAAAGGTAGGGACGGTCGGCCTCGGCCGTCCCACTTGTCCGCCGGATGGCGGTGCGAATGGAGGGAGCTTGATTCGCTAAAATCCAAGCGCTTAGCCATTCGCTGCCTCCGTGTCCTTTCAGGCCGCAAGGCCAGTCACGGCGCGGCGAGTCCGCCACGCCCTACCATTTCAGGGAAGCCGGCCGGTCCCGGGGCCGATGGCTGGGATGCTCCTCTCTCCAACATCGAACTTCCAACATCGAACTTCGAAC
>CAISTY010000029.1 GCA_903888515.1 Akkermansiaceae bacterium
CGGCGTCTCTGTGAGCGTCGCTGGTTTTGCTGTATGTGGATCGCCGGGATCGCGAAAGAGTGCGACGGTCACAACCGAAGCGAAGCGGAGATGGCCATCGGCAAACCGCCGCTACAGGCAGAACGCAGAAGGGCCGCCGGATTGCTCCGGCGGCCCTGGGGTTGGTTAGGGGTTCAGGATTTCTGATAATTTGTCTGATCAATGGTTTACTGCTACAGGCAAGCCATAGAACAACTCCGCCCCCTCATGCTGGCCTACCTTTAGTATGTTAGACGACAGGGTTCTTGCGGTGAAAAAAAGGGGGCGGCGATTAGGAATCGCCGCCCCCGGGGATGAACCGTTCGGTTCGTTCAGATGCTCACTTTTCCGCGCTCAGGCGGGCGAAGAGTTTGCCGCCGGAGGCATGGGTGGCGGTCGGGATTTTCACCAGAACCTGGTCCGGAGTGCCGGAAGTCACCACCACCTCGATGTCTCCACCGATCGTGCCGCTGGTGGCCGGAATCTCCAGTTTGGTCCAGCCTGCTAGGTCACTGCCGTATTCGACATACAACTTGGCAGGCGCGTAGGGGTTCACGCGGTCGAAATCGAGCGTGAGGAAACCGGTCGGAGTTCCCACCGTCGGCAGCTTGTCCAAGGCGTTGGCCGCCGGATTCAGCGCACCGAGGATCCATGCCAGTCCGTCTTTCACGCCGTCGCCGTTGGCGTCGCCGTCGAACGGCTCGCTGCCGGTGGCCCAAGTGGCGTAGGGATCGCCGCCGGGGACAGTGACGGTCAGCACCAACTTATTACCGTCGACGAAGGAGACGGACGCGCTGGTCCAACCGGCCGGCAGGGTGCCTATGGTCGGAACGCTTCCGCTGATGCCGCCGGGGGCGTAAACGAGGGTGTAAGCGCCTCCGGGAGCGGCAAGTACGTCGTTGCCCGTGATGTCGAGCACCGATCCGCCGGAGAAGGTCATCGTCTTTGTGGCGGCGAGGTCGAGTTTGTCGTGGCTGGCCCCAGGCGTGATCAGGTTGAATGCCAAGTGGGCGGTGTCGTTTATAGTTACGTTCCCGCCAATGGTGCCGGTGCCGCCGAGGGTCTTGCCGCCACTGACGGTGACATTTCCGGTGGCCGCAGTCTGGTCGCCGTTGACGAACAACTTGCCGTTTGTAACCTGAGTCGTGCCGAGGTAGCTGCCGCCACCGTTGAGGATCAGCGTGCCGGCCCCCTGCTGGGTGACATTAAAAGTGCCTGTTGTTTGTGACACGGCACCGGTAACCGTCGTGGTGCCCGAGCCGTCGAACTTAGCGGTCAGCGTATTGGCACCGGCGGTTTTGATGGCGCTCGCCAGCGTGAGGGTTGTGTTATTCGCGATGGTCATGGCATAGTTCGCACCACCATCTCTAAAGTAGACGTTGTCGAACGTCAGTCCGTAACCGCTACCGCTCACGGCGTTGACGGTCACGGACGTGTTGTTGTCATGAATCCACAGGTTGCCAAGATTGTGCGTCTTGCCGGTGATGCCCGCGGTTTGGGGGCCAACCGTAAATGTCGCGTTGTATGCCCTGACGGAGACTCTCTTCGCGGGGTTCGATCCCTCAGCCGGATAGTATTGATAGCTGGTTGACAGGTCGTTCAACAACTCTACCACGGCGTTTCCGTTGTATAATTTGCTGAGCTTGTCGGTGCCGCCGGGCCAATTCACTGTAGCATTGGCTACTCGGCCGAATGCGTAGCTCGCATTTTGCGTTCCCTCCATCACGCCCGGGCTCATGATCGTGAGAGTGCCTCCTGCGGGGTACCAACTGTTGTCGAAGGTGTTTTCGCCCATGATGGTCCATTTGCTACCCCCATCCGTAGGGCCCCATATTTGGCCGTAGCCGTTGTCGCCAGTCTGATCAAAGTAACCCCTGCCCAAGTTGATCTGGCCTGTGATGATATTATTGTTGGAGGAGCCCCGTAGGCTCATGGTCCCGTTCCCGGTGACGGATCCTATGGTCAGGTTGGCCGTGGTAGGCTTAAAGACGGGGCCTGTCCTCCTAGTAGTCGAGGTGGGCACGGTGACCGAGTCGATGTACAGTCTGCTGGTGCCTGCGCCAGAGCCAGTGACGTTGAGGTCCGCAGTAGCCACGGTCAACGCGAGCGAGTTGAGTCGCAAATCGCCTGTAATCGGCAAGTTCACCGTGCTGTTGGCGGTGAGGGTGATGCCGCGATCGATGGCGGTACCCATGCTGGCGCCGGTGTATTTGAGCGTGCCGCCGCTGAGGACGATGCCTGCAGGGCCGGACGTCGCGTACGCGCCGAGGTTGCTGGCCGTTCCGGCATTCTGAAGGTTGGAGACCTCGAGGGTGGCGCCGCTGCTGACGGTTGTTACGCCGGTGTAGCTGTTCGTGCCGGCCAGTACCGAGACGCCGCCAGTGGCGGTCAGGGCGGTCGAACCTGAGCCGTTGAGCAAATTGGAGCTTACGGACGTGTTGGAGACTTCGTACCTGACGTTGGGGATCACGGAGCCGGTGCCGGCCAGGGCGCCGCCAGCATAGACCAGCACATCGGGGGTCGCGGCCGTGTCAAGCGTCAAGGTGCCGCTGTTCAGCCTGACCGTCGCTCCGTTGACCGTTAGGTTGCCCAACGCGGCATCCGTCATGTCAAGAGATCCGTTCATAGTCAGGGTATTGGTGACCGTCAGATTGTTGCCGCCCAGATCAAGTGCGCCGCCCGCGACGTTCAAGCTGGCAACCGACCATATCTTGTTATTGGTCAGCGTGCCGCCGCTCGCCAGAGTGACCTTGGGCGTGGTGAGCGTGGGTACGGAGAGGTCCTTGATGGAGTCCACGGTCAATTCATCGGTGATGTTGAGAGTGCTGCCGCTGACGAACGTTACACCCGCGAGGGTCGCCGAGGTGTTGGGCCTGGGAATTTTAAGCGTCGAGGTGGCATCCAGCGCGAGTGTTCCTCCGGTCGTGATGCTCAGAGCACTGGTGGAAGGGCTGGAAATGTTCAGGATTTGGCCGGTGACCGACACCGAGCCGGTGCTGCCGACGGTGAGGTTAAAGCAGTCGGCTGGCGCGGTGGTGACCGCGGTGGTGATGGCGACGGCATCGGTGCCGCCGACGCTCACCTGCGTGAACTGGGTGGGAACCGCAGCGGGGTTCCAAGTGGCCGGGGCATTCCAGTCGCCGCCGCCGGTGCCGTTGCTGGCAGCGGTCTCATTCTGCGTGGTGACGCGGAAATTATCCATGGCGAAGACCTGGTTGTTGCTGTCGTTGTAGGCGATGAAGCCGAATTCGGTGATATCGCCAGGCGGCAGCAGGGTGGCGGTGGTTGACCACGCTTTATTATCCCTCCAATCGTATGTGTTGAAAGGACTGTTCACCACTGCGTACCAGTTGGCGGTCTCCACGTTTACCGTCGTGTCCGTTGCCCATCCCGTGATGTTAGAGCCGCTGACAGTGCCGTGGTCGCTGGCGCCGGTGCCGAACGTCTCGCTACCGTACCATATACCGCCGACTTTAGCGACGAATTTCGCACCATTGTTAATCCCTCTGGCCCAGTCAACCATGAACTTGGTCCCGATGCGCGAGGCAGCCGTGATCGGATACTCGGCGGTGGTCCCGTATGTGTGACAACTGGAAGTTCCCTGATACCACCGGGCAAACCATGCGTCGCTCGTGTCGGGCGGCGCTGTGCTGGTGAAGTAGGTTGCTGTTCCGACCAGTGCCGAATTCGGTGCGGACCAACCGGTGTTAAGGGTCAAGGCTTCCCCGGAGGTAGTGCCCACGAATGTCTCTTTGTACACTTGCACCTCTACCGCCTGGGCAGCAGGGGTCAGGGCGAACACTACGCACCCCGTGACCGCGAGCGCGAGGGGTTGGAGATGATGTCTTAGAGGTTGGATGATGTTCTGTTTTTTCATAATGTGGTTGGTTGGTGGTTGATTAGTCATTGGTCAGTGGTCACTGGCAATGCAATATTCAATAATCAATATTCAGTTTGTGTTTGTGTTTGGGGTTGGGGGCGGAAGAAAGGATGAAGGATGAAGGATGAAGGATGAAGAAGAGGAGGAAGGAGGAAGGGGGGCAAGGGGCAAGGGAGGCGGAAGAGGTGGAGGAGAGATTTTGGATTGGAGGATGGGAGGCTGGATGTCGGAGGTGTTTTCTTCGTTTCGGATTTCGTGCTTGGAATTTAGTGGTTAGAGCGGAGGACGGAGGGATTCCGACGATCTGAGTGAAAGAAAACGGATTTTTTTGGGGAGCGCAAGATTATTTTCCGGAAATTTGGATTTTGGAGGATAGCCGTCCCGGCTGTCTCGGACAACAGGGCGTCCCGCCTGTTGGAATTCCGCCATGGAGATGAGGTCTCCGGCACGCGGAGCGGGACGCTCCGGGCACGGACTGGCGCGGGACGCGCCAGCTACGCGGCGATTGCGGCGTCCCGGCGGATGGCATTCGGAAACGGAGCGGGACGCTCCGGGCACGGACTGGCGCGGGACGCGCCAGCCACTTCGCCGCCTGTTGGCATTCCGCCATGGAGATGAGATATCCGGCAGACGGAGCGGGACGCTCCGGGCACGGTCTGGCGCGGGACGCGCCAGCCACGCTGCGATTGCGGCGTCCCGCCTGTTGGCATTCCGCCATGGAGATGAGGTCTCCGGCAGACGGAGCGGGAAGCACCGGGCACGGTCTGGAGCCGGATGCTCCAGCTACGCTGCGATTGCGGAAGTCCCGGTTGATGGCAAGGATCATTTGTCTGACAAATGATCCTTGCCTGCTGCGAAGGGACCGACGGCTGTGCCCTTGTTGCCTCGCCGTCACCGTCCAAGACAAATCGCCGGGTGCCGCAAAATGAACTCATTAGGGCTGATCGGTAGGGGCTTGTAGCCGGCACCGGCCAAAGGCGCGAAATGCCTATCAAGTCAATCGTCCCCCGACCCATGCGTCGAGGATCGGGAAAAAGGCGTGCCTTGTGGCCAATGCCTGCACGACCGTATTGGTGTCGATACAAACGATCATGCCCGCTTGAGTTCGGCCCTGACTTCCCGGATGATTTCCGGCAAGTGCCGCATCCTGCCCGCCTGGCGATCCGCCTCCATGTCCGAGGACAGCTCCTCCCACAAGCGTTCTTTCTCAACATTCAAGAGAACTTCGTGCAGCCAAATAAGATCGTCCTCGGACATGCTCGAGATCCTCCGGAGCAACTCCGGACGTAGGTTCTTCGGCGGCGGTTCCATGGGGGCCATGCACGCAGTCTGCCGTCGCTTGCCGCCCATGTCACGCAATTCTTTCGAGGCTGCGCCAGGGTGGAAGCAAGTTCCCAAGCAGTGGAGTAGAGAGCAGCGGGCGGCAGTCGCCGGTCCCGATGATCTCTACTCTACTGGTTTCCTGTTTTCCTTTCAAGCACCAGAACCCGCGCTACGCTGGGGTGTGGAACGTTGAGTAACTGTCAAATGCCTACCGCAAAAGGTCGCAAAGGGACGCGGAGCAAGACAGGATTTTTTCTCAATAACCCATTCCACTTTGCGCCCCTTTGCGTCCTTTGCGACTCTGCGGTAAATCTTCAAGTTAGTCGGGAGGATGAGACCTTCGGATGAGGTCTCCGGCAGACGGAGCGGGACGCTCCGGGCACGGTCTGGCGCGGGAGGATAGCCGTCCCGGCTGTCTCGGACAACAGGGCGTCCCGCCTGTTGGAATTCCGCCACGGAGATGAGACCGGGATCACCACCCGGCACTCGGGACGAGCGCCATCCGACGCAGCCGGGACGGCCGCGCTCCGCGCAGGCAAGCCACGGGGTGCGGTCAGAACATAGGTATGGCGGCTCATTGGCTGGCGAGTCTGGAG
>CAISTY010000030.1 GCA_903888515.1 Akkermansiaceae bacterium
AGCGCGGGCTTTGTTCCGCCCACCTTGGAGGAAAGTCTTGCGCTGATTCAACAAGCCAACGAACAGGAGGATCTCCGCCGTGCAGGGCTCTCTGATTGACGCAAACGTCTGGATCGCCGTTTCCTTCGAGCAACACGATCACCACGCGCTGGCGAAGCGGTTCATCTCCGAAATCGACACCATGCTTATCGATAACCTGTTGCGGCTGTGTGGTAAGGGCGACAATTCCCCGGCAATTTTTTCCATTTGACAACCACCCAGAAAACCAGCAAGCTTGCCACATGAAAACCACCATTGATCTCCCCGTCGGCTTGGTGCGTGAGATGAAAATTAGGGCTGCTCACGATGGGCGCAAGCTCAAGGACGTGGCGGAAGAGTTGCTGAAACGAGGACTCAACTCCGAACAGACAAGCCGCACAGTTCCCACAGCGACGAAGGGGACGATCAAGCTCCCGTTGTTCCCATCGCCAAAGACCGCTCCCGCTTCGCGGATGAGCACGAAAGCACTTCTCGCGCTCGAGCAGGAAACACTCAACCAGGAGGACCTCCGGCGCCTTGGTCTCTCTGTATGATGCCAATCTCTGGGTGGCACTCGCCTTTGCCGCCCACCCGCACCACGCGATTGCCTCGCGGCACTTCAAAGCTCGCGACTCCTCGCAACCGACCGCTTTTTGCCGGGTGACCCAGCAGGCCTTTCTCCGCCTTGTCAGCACTCCCCTTATCCAGCGGACTTACACCAGCCGAACTATCACTAACGCCACGGCATGGTCGAAATGCCAGGACCTGCTCGCCCTTCCTCAAATCCTCTGGCTCGATGAACCGGCGGGCTTCGAGGTCCTCTGGCATCGTCTCGCCGCCATCCCCACCGCCTCACCCAAAGTCTGGATGGACGCCTACCTCGCCGCCTTCGCCATCCGCCATGCAGTCGAGTTCGTGACTCTGGACCGCGATTTTAAAAATTTCGTGAAGGACGGGCTGAAATTGAAACTGCTGACGCCGGGTTGACACTGGCACACATCAACCGTAATTCCTTCAAGGAACGTGGGTGTCTCTCCCACAATTTTACCGCATTCCCGCGCTTGCCTTGCCGTCAAACAGCCTGCTAGGTTCTTATCGTCATGGAAGAACGGAGCAACGAACTCCTTCCCCTCGCGACGAGAATCGCCCGGGAGTTCGACAACATCCCCCAGGCCAAACAAGCCGCCCACAAGCTCGCCGGTGCGGCCATCACATCGCTCAGGGAACGCCTCGAAGCCATGGGCTTTCAAGGCGTCGACACACTCGGTTTTCTCAAGTCCATCCATAAAAGTGGCTGTGGCGTCCCGCCGCAGACCGCGCTACCTTTGCTCTGAGCCCGCAGGTTACGCGCCGCGCATCAGGGAGATTTCCGCAAGGGATACCATCGCCTTGAGCAGGGCCTCGCGCGGGGTGGTCTTCAGGTCGGCCACGGTGACGGCGCGCTCGAGTGTGAACTTGCCGGAGCGAGTGCGCCGCAGGGTGCTGAGATGCCCGCCACAACCGAGTTTCCCGCCGATGTCATGGGCATAGGTGCGGACGTAAAAGCCCTTCGAGCAATGCACGATGAAATCGATTTCCGGGAGTTCAATGCGCGTCACCTGATAGTCGGTAACGCGGACTTGGCGTGGTTCGCGTTCGATGACTTCTCCCTTGCGGGCGAGTTTGTAGAGCGGGACGCCGTCTTTTTTGATGGCGGACACCATTGGCGGGATCTGCCCGAATTCGCCCGTGAAGGCGTCGAACGCCTGGTGGATTTCCGCGGCGGAAAGCGCCGGAACGGGCATGGATTCCAGCACTTTACCTTGGCGGTCCTGGGTGCTGGTGACGGCCCCCAGCGTCATGGTGCCTACATACTCCTTGTCCTCGCTCATCAGCAAATCCTGGATCTTGGTCGCACGACCGATGACCAACATGAGCAATCCCGTGGCCATCGGATCCAAGGTGCCGCAGTGACCGATTTTCTGTGTGTTCAACGCGCGGCGGGCGATGGCGACCACGTCGTGCGACGTCATGTCCGGAGCTTTGTCGACTAACAACACGCCGCTGGGGCCGTTCAATTCCATGGGATTCGGTTTCATAAGATCTATATATTCCTATCAAAAATCATATATGTGTTCATCGGTGTCGGTTTGCGGTATTATACATCTTCCATCACTTCCGCCACGCGGTGACGGATGGCATCGAGCACGCGGGCCTTGGCCTGCACCAGCGGCCCCGGCATGCGGATTCCCGCTGCGAGCGCGTGGCCCCCCCCGCCGAACATCGTGGCAATGGTGCAGACATCCAGGCGGCGGTCCTTGGAACGCATCGAGATGCGGACTTTTCCATCCGCTAATTCCTCGAAGAACACCGCGACCCGCACCCCGCGGATTGCGCGGATCACATCGATGAGCCCCTCGCTGTCCTCCGGGCGCAACGCGAGCTCGCGGCGCAGTTGATCCCGCAACTCCCAATGGGCGACGAGGCCGTCCGGCGTACGCTCCAGGGTGCCTAACAACGCCCGCATCAACTCCAGACGGCGGTATGGCTGCTCGTCGTAGGTTTGCGAATTGATCGTGCCCACATCCAGACCACGGCGGGTCAGATCGGCCGCCAATTCATAGGTCTTGGCGGTGGTGGATGGGTACTGGAACGAACCCGTGTCGGTGGAAACCGCGACGTATATCGCATCGCGCGTCTCGTCCGGCAGCGGCAAATCCAGTTGCGTGATGAGTTCGTAGAGGATCTGTCCGGTGGCCGGGCTGAGCGGATCGATTAGATTGAGATCACCGAATCTTGTGTTGGAAACGTGGTGGTCGATGTTGAGCCAGAGTTGTGCCTTGGACGCGGCGAGGAGTGCCGCGTCGCCGAGTCGTGGCTTGGTTCCGGTGTCGAGGGCGATGGCCACCTCGGCATCCACCGGCGCGGCGGGCGGGAGTTCGATGAGCGCGGCCCCGGGAAGAAACGCCAGGTTTTCCGGCAATCCGTCCTCGTTGATGAGTCGCACGGATTTTCCCATGGCCATCAAGGTGAATCCGAGTGCGAGTTGGGAGCCGATCGCATCGCCATCCGGGCGGACATGGCTGAGGATGACAAACGATTGATGGGCACGCAGCACCGCGCCGATTTGGGCGAAGGTGGCGTTGGGGTTTGAGGATTCGCTCATGGGGTGGAACCGCGGCGCGGGGCGCGGATTGTCCCTACGAAAGAGTAGCGTGCAAGAACAAACCCGCGGGCACCGTAGTGTGCTGCATGCAGGATCGCATTTATCGCAGGATACTGCGCACACGAGTGCGGCCAGTGGGTGTGATGTGGCTCGTTCTAACAGCCGCAGCCCCGGCAGCCGAAACGGATGGCAAAATTCCTTGGATCGAGGCCGTGCGCAACAAACCGGATGTCGCCGTATTTCAGCGCGAGTTCCCGGTCGAGTGGGACTGGCTGCGGCAGGATTGCGGCGTGGATGGCGCGCGCGGTCTCGTGGCGGGTGACCCTGGTAAGGTCGGTCGCGAGGTGGTGCGCAAGGTGATGGATGAACTGCCTGACACCACCAAGGAGCTGAAGTCCAAACTGGATTGGATGTTGCAGCAGAACTTGCCCGATAGCGATGCCCGCTGGCTGCTGCTTTACTCCTATGCCTGCGAGGTGCGGCGTGCCAAGCGCCTGGCAAGCGTGACGGGAAAGGCGCCGCGCATCGCGTTCGTCAAACGCCAGCACATCCGTCCGTCGTTTTTCGGTTATACCGAAGGCCAGTCCGACGCGCAGGCCGAGCGGCACTTTCATCCGGGGTCCGCGCTGTGTTTGCTGACTCTGGAAGGGACCCGTGGCCGCGTAGAGGATTTGCTCGCCGACAAGGGCGGCGTGGTGCGCGACCCGGCGATCTCCTGGGATGGCAAACGGCTCGCGTTCGCGTGGAAAAAATCGCTCAATGAGGACGACTACCACCTTTACGAGCTTGATCTCGCGAGTCGCAAGATCCGGCAGGTGACGAGCGGGCTCGGGGCGGCCGATTACGAGCCGGCCTATCTGCCGAACGGTGATTTCATATTCGCCTCGACGCGCTGTGTTCAAACCGTTGATTGCTGGTGGACGGAAGTCAGCAACCTCTACACTTGCGATCCAGAGGGGAACCACCTCCGGCGCCTCGGGTTTGATCAGGTCCACACTCTCTATCCGCAGGTGATGGGTGACGGGCGGGTGACTTATACCCGCTGGGACTACAATGACCGCGGGCAGGTTTACCCGCAGCCGCTGTTTCAGATGAATCAGGACGGCACCGGCCAAACCGAGTTCTATGGTAACAATTCATGGTTTCCAACGACCATCGCCCACGCCCGCGGCATCCCGGGCACCGCGAAAGTGTTAGCCACCCTGTGCGGCCATCACTCCAGCCAGGCGGGCAAGCTCGCGGTGATCGATCCTACACTCGGGCGGCAGGAAAACCAGGGCGTGCAACTCGTCTCGCCAAAACGTGAAACCCCGGCCGAGCGCATCGATAGTTATGGACAAAACGGCGAGTTGTTCGCTTATCCATGGCCGTTGGACGAAAACCAGTGGCTGGTGGCCTACTCACCGGATGGCTGGGCGGATCCAAAGTTCGGCATTTACTGGATGGACATCAAGGGGCGGCGCGAGTGGCTCGCCGCAGATGCCGGCCTGCCCTGCATGCAACCGGTGGTAGTAGCCGCACGGCCACCGCCGCCGGCACGCAAGAGCACCGTGGATTTCCGCAAGGACTCCGGTACCTACTACGTGCAGGATATCTATCAGGGACCGGGGCTTGAGGGGATCGCCAAGGGAACCATCAAAAAATTGCGGGTGGTCGCACTGGAATACAGGGCCGCCGGAGTCCGCTCTAACAGCAGCGGCGGTCCCGGCGGCGGCGCCTTGGTCTGCACGCCGGTGTCGGTCGGCAACGGCACGTGGGACGTGAAACGCGTGCTCGGGGAAACCCCGGTGCATGCGGACGGCTCGGCGTTTTTCATCGTTCCGGCCCGCATGCCGGTTTACTTCCAGGCGCTGGACGGGCGCGGCCGGTCGGTGCAGACCATGCGCAGTTGGAGCACATTGCAGCCGGGGGAAAACGCGTCGTGTGTGGGTTGCCACGAGTCCAAAAACAGCGCCCCGCCCGGGCAGGGATATAACTCCACGCTGGCCATGAAACGGCCACCGCTCAAACTGGATCCGTTTTATGGTCCTGACCGCGGGTTCAGTTTCACCAAGGAAATCCAGCCCGTCTTGGACCGCCAGTGCATCCGCTGTCATCGCGAACGCGAGCCGGTGCTGGCCATGGCACGCGGCGAGGACAAGACGGTGCTCGAGCAACCGCCGGAGAAGCGCAGCCAAGGCCGCGACCGCGCGTTCAGCCTGCTCGGCGACAAAGTGCCCGACCGCAGGGCGGGGCGTGATTGGAGTGATGCCTATGTGGTGCTCACCCATGCAAGGCGCGACGGCAAGGAAGGGCCCTTCCGCGGCCATCCGGAAGGACGGATGGTGCGCTGGATGAGCTCGCAGTCGGTGCCTTCTCCGCTGCCGCCGGAATACGCCGGCGCGATCAAGAGCGGACTGTTAGAGCTGTTGGAAAAGGGTCATTACGACGTCCGCTTGACGCGCGAGGAATATGAGAAAATCGCCTGCTGGATCGATCTGTCAGTGCCGTTTTGCGGTGACTACACCGAGGCCAACTCGTGGAACCCCGATGAGATGAAAAAATACCTTCGCTTCGAGAAAAAGCGCAAGGCCATGGACGAAATGGACAAGGAGGCGGTGAAGGGCCTGAGCGCCACGCAATGATCTGGCCGCATGCAAAGTAGTTTGGATTTCCAAACTATCGAAAATCGCCATATCTTGTATCCATTTGACTTTTTCATCACCATATCCAGCGCAATGGGCGTTTTGCCATTGCGGACACCGAGGAACTCGCCTAGGGTTTGGCACGCCCGTATCCCGCTCGGGCGCAACCCCCATCCTCCTGCCCGCATGTATCTCAAAACACTGGAACTTCACGGCTTCAAGTCCTTCGCGGATAAAACCGTCTTTGCATTCGCCGAAGGGGTGACCGGCATCGTGGGCCCTAACGGATGCGGCAAATCCAACGTGGTCGATGCGATCCGCTGGGTGCTCGGCGAAACCTCCGCCAAAGCACTGCGCGGCGGCGAAATGGCCGACGTCATCTTCAACGGCACGGAAAAACGCAAACCGCTCGGCATGGCCGAGGTCACCCTCACGATGGCGGATTGCGAGGATGCCCTCAAAGTCGATTTCAACGAAGTGGCCATCACCCGCCGGGTTTTCCGGGACGGGCATTCGGAATACCGGATCAACGGCACACTGTGCCGTTTGAAGGATATCAACGACATGCTCATGGACACCGGCATCGGCCGCACCGCCTACTCGATCATGGCACAGGGCCAGATCGATCAGATCCTGTCGTCCAAGCCGGAAGAACGCCGTGCCGTGTTCGAGGAGGCCGCAGGCATCACGAAGTTCAAACGTGAGAAAAAGGAGGCCCTCCGCAAACTCGAATACACCGAAGCCAACTTGCTGCGCGTCTCCGACGTGCTCGCCGAACAGGAACGCCGGATCAACTCGCTCAAACGCCAGGTCGCCAAGGCCCGCCGCTATCAGGCACTCGCCGCCGACACCCGCGTGCTCGACAGCCACCTCGGCCATAAGAAATTCGTCGAACTCACTGCCGAGCGCGACGAACTGCTCACCTCTATCCGCGCCCTTGAAGCACGCGCCACCGAGTTGGAAATGCAGATCCCCGGCAAGGAACAGGCGGTTGCGGAAGCCCGCGCCGAAGCCCGCGTGTTTGAAGGTGAACTGGCGGAACTGCGGCAGCGCTCTAACGAACACCGCAACGCGCTCAACTCCGCGCAAGGCCGCATCGCCTTCAACGAGGAACGCCAGGCGGAACTCGACTCGCGCATTCGCCAGAATCACGAGGATATCTTTTCCACCCGTGAAAAACTCGCCCAACAGGAGTTCGACTTCATCGCTGCCAACGAGTCGCTCGACCAACTCAACCGCCTTATCGCCGAAAAGGAAATCCAGTTCACCAAGGCCGAAGAGCGCACCCAACAGACCCGCCAGGAACGCGAACGCATCGAAGCCTCCCTGCGGGAATCCCGCAGCGAAGCCAACCGCACCCATACGCTCATCGCCACCATGCAGGCGAAAATCGAAAGTGCTCTGGCCCAGCTCGATGGCACCCGCGAACGCGCCCGCCAACTCGCCGAAGAAGAAGTCCACCTCAACCTCGAATTGCTCGAATTCCGCGCCGAGCAATCACGCCTCACCGCCAACGTGCTGGCCGCCGGCGCCCAACTCACCGAACTCGAAGACGCCTTCCAATCCGCCGAACGCGCCTATCAGCACAGCCGCGGCAACCTCGACGCGGCGCGCACCGCCGCCATCGTTTCTAACAAGGAACTCGCGCGGCGCTCCGCCCGCTTCGAAGCCGTCCGCCACTTGGTGGATAGCGGTGAAGGATTTGAAAAAGGCACCCGCAACGTGATTCAGGGCCTCGACCAACCGGACCATTTCAAACCCGGTATCCGTGGCGTTCTCGCCTCGTTCATCGAAGTGGACAATACCTGCGCCCGGGCCATCGAAGCCGCCCTCGGCAGCCACCTGCAAGCCGTCCTGGTTCATGACCAGGCGATCGCCGAAGCCATCATCGAACGCCTGATGGATAAACAACTCGGCCTCGCCGCCGTGCTGCCCGAGTCCTTCGTGCCGTGCGCCGCGGGTACCCAGATGGAAGCCCTTCCGTCAGGCGCCACCGCCTGGGCACTGGACCGCATCAAAACCGACAAACGCATCGCCGGCGTCATCGAGAGGTTGTTAGAGCGGGTGCTCATCGTGCCGGACCTCGCCACCGCCCTGCGCCTGCGCCAGGCACATCGGGGCGTGACTTTTGTCACCCTCGGCGGGGTCATGCTCAGCAGCGAAGGCGTGCTGCGTGGTGGCACTGCTGCCGGAGGATCCACTTCGGTACTGGAACTCCGCAATGAAGCGCGCGCACTCGAAGTCGAAGTCGCCGCGCTCACCGCTGCCGATGAAGCGGCCCGCGCCCGCGTCGCGGAACTCGAGGCTCAACTCGAACGCCAGCACGAGGAAGTGGAAGTCTCCCGCGACCGCCTGCAACGCCAGAAAGTCGAATTCTCAACCCTTCAAGGCCAACTCAGCCTGGCCACCCGCGAAGTCGAAAACTTCGAGACCAAGGCCGAGAACGTCCGCTGGGAACGCGGCGAACTCGAACACCGCGAACAAGCCGCCGCCCAAAACCGCGAACATCTCGAAGCCGAACTCACCGCATCCCGCGAACGCCTCGAAGCGCTCGAAAACGAATCCCGCCGCCTCCAATCCGAAGCCGATGCCGCAGTCCGCCGCGAACAGGATCTCATCGCCGCCCTCAACGAATTGCGCACCGAACTCGCCGTCGAACGCCGCGCCAAACAATCCGCCGAAGAACAACAACTACCGATGGAGGCCCGCCTCTCGGAACTCCGCGAAGTCTCTATCCGACGCGAAACGGAAATCGAATCGTTCACCCAACGCATCGAAGCCGCCAGCACCGAAAACGCCCGCCTCGCCGGGGAATGCGCCAGCCACCACGCCACATGCGAAACCCTGCAGGCGGAAATCGAATCCCGCGCCGCCGGCCGCGCAGTTCTGCTAGAGTCCATCGAGACCGCCGAAACCCAACTCGCCGCGATCCGCCGCGACCACGCCAAAACCACCGAACTCAAAGGCCGCGAGGAAGTGGCCGCCACCAAACTCGACCTCCACCTCGAAAACCTCACCCATACGATCCACGAACGCTATCAGATAGATCTATCCACTTTCGAGCCGGACGCCCACGCCCTGCTCGCCAGCATCACCACCCAAAAATCCCTGCAAGCCCGCAGCGGACGCCAGATGCTGGTCACCGGCGATCCGTCCGGGGAAAACTCCGACGACGACATCTCCACCATGGTCATCGACGCCACCGGCTCCGCCGACCTGGAAATCCCCGGCGACATGACCGGCGAACCCGACTGGCATTTCGTCGAGTTCATCGTCACCGACATCAAACGCCGCCTCGATGCCATGGGTCCCGTCAACCTCGATGCCATCGAAGAGTTCGAGGAACTCGAAGAACGCTATACCTTCCTCCGCAACCAACACCACGACCTCGTCACCTCCAAAACCGAACTGCTCGAAGTCATCGACCGCATCAACATCGAGACCCAGCGCCTGTTCTCCGAAACCTTCGCCCAAGTGCGCGTCAATTTCCGCGATATGTTCAAGGAACTCTTCGGCGAAAAAAGCCAGGCGGACCTCACCCTGATAGACGAGGCTGATCCGTTGGAATCCGGCATCGATGTCATCGCCAAACCCCCAGGCAAGAAACTCCAATCGATCACCCTGCTCTCAGGCGGCGAACGCTCCATGACCGCCGTGGCACTGCTGTTTTCCATCTACATGATCAAACCCAGCCCGTTCTGCGTCCTCGACGAACTCGACGCCCCGCTCGACGAATCCAACATCGCCCGCTTCGTAAAGGTGTTGGACCGTTTCATCGACCGCTCGCAATTCATCATCGTCACCCACTCGAAACGCACCATGGCCCGGGCCGACGTGATGTATGGCGTGACCATGGAGGAGTTCGGCGTCTCCAAACCCGTCGGCATGCGCCTCACCGCCTCCGACGATCCCAAAGCCACTTCCAGCGAGCCGAAATCCGCCGCGCAGAAAGTCGCGCTCAGCTTGAACCCCTAATGGGTTTTGGCTTGCATCCCTCCCCCTCCAATCTAAAACAGCCCGGGCAACGTGTTTCCACAGCGATGGTGCGTCCAAACCGCACCAGACCCGGAGGAAAGCCATTCGCCGCTGTAGCTCAGGGGTAGAGCAGCTCATTCGTAATGAGCTGGCCGTCAGTTCGAATCTGACCAGCGGCTCTCATTTTCAAGGCTTTACGTGTTTTCCTGTTAAGAAGTTCGCCGCTGGATTGCGTGGTCATTACGCCAAGGGTGAACGCGGCAGTATTCATGGGGCACGAGGGCAACGTGACGCGGGCCATCCGCAAGGTGAACGGCAATCCCGCCCGGAGATCCAAACTGGCGGATCTGGAGACAATGCTTGTTAGTCGGGACCCTATCGATGACCGATTCCGCCCCCTTCACATCGGTCAGTTCGAAATAGTCGCAACACACCACACTATCGACGCCCCATGCTGGGCGGGGTGTTTTGCATTGGAGGTGAAAAGAGGCTCGGAGTAGCTGGATCTTTTCTCACTTGTGCTCAGCGCTCCGCAAGCAATCCAGCGGCAAAAAAAAGAGGCTCCGAAGAGCCTCCTGTCGTGGTAATGTATCTATGGCTCGCCTATGCGAATTGCGTCTTCCTGACGGTGTGCAGCAGCGCGATGAACCCGAAGGCGACACAGAGCAGCAAGATCGTGGAGCCTTGATCTGGAACGCTAGTTCCAACTTCTTTAAGTGAGATACCGTCAATCGACAGGTAGCTATTCAAATTGGTGGTGGTTAGACCAAAATTGATCTGCTGATCTGTCGCTCCGGCGACAAAGGTGAGTGCATCGCTTGACCAGTTTGGCGAAAGGTTAAGCAATGAGCCGGATCCGGCATAGGTTCCGTCTATGGTCACTGCAATACTATTCGCTGCGAGGTAGTTTGAGCCGGTCATCGCCCCGAAATTCCCCTGATACCAGCTACCGTCCGCTATCTTGATATTCCGAGCGTTTGATTTTTGCTTGGCGCGGAACTGCTTCTAGCAATTCACCGACTGGCATACGCATTGTTTCCATCGTCATGTCTCCAAAATCTCCGCCACGTTGACGGCGATGGTTTGTCCGAGTTCGCGCGCTTGGGCGCTGAGGGTTTCGCTGGTCATGGCTAATCTCCCACGGGGAGGGCGTCGGGGTTTTTCAGGGCTTTCTTATCTTCGGAGGCGAGGCGGCGTTCGACTTTTTTGACGTCCTCGGCGGCGGGCAAGGATTCGGGCCGGATACCGCGTTCGAGCAGGGTGTTTCTAACGGCCTGATTATTCGTGATGTGTTCATGGGAGAGGTAGCAGGCGTAGCGGGTGAGCATGAGATCAGGGACCTCTTTCTCTGCGCTCTTGGGCATTTGGATCGTTTTGCCGACGTCGGCAAAATGATCAAGCACTTGATGTCCTGAGACTTCGCAGGCGGTCTTTGCCTTGGCGACAACATTGAGGAAGTTGTCCCATTTGGTGTAGCCAAGCAAGTGTTGGAGGTCGCGGGCGAGCCAATACTCGACGCCGCTCTCGGTCTGCTGGGCGTGGGCTTCGAAGGTGGAGGTGGTGCCAACCCGTTAGCATCGCAAGATCCGGGCCGAAAGGTCCGGCCCTTGTTTCTTTGGTTCGTCTTGATTTCCCCCCTAAATCCCCCAGGGGACTTCCCCCATTCCCGTTTCCCCCCGGGGAAAGGCGAGGGGGGTGTGGGTTCCATGCTGTGTGCGATTTTGCTGCCTCGCTGCGCTTTTCCTGACTCATCCATCGCTCAATCGGCACCTGATTCTCACCTTTTTGAAATCGGATATGGAGTTTTGTCACGAAACCCGCATGATCCCGTCAGAAAGTATCCTGCTTTTTCTGACGTAACTCCCCGCCATAAACAAACGCGCAAATTCCATCGACTCTGCCATTCTCGACCGCATCCGGACGGGACCAGAGAATCATGTCTGGACTCCGCAGGATTTCCTTGATCTCGACATCATTTCAAAACTCCGCCGGAACCTATCCCTGTCCGACCGCGCGGCACTTCCTGCCGACGCCGTTTGCGCTCCCGCTTGGATCGCCGACATCTTCCACCGCATCGCCCAAGACTCAACGACCCCCTGAATCTGATCCATGTCAGCCCCTTACAAACCACCCTATGACATCACTCCGGCCATTCTCTCGCTCGTTGCGGAGAGCGCCGCCGAGGTTGGGCGTCTGGGTGTCCTGAGCGGGCAAGGCAGCGTGCCGAAACTGCGCCGCGAAAACCGAATCAAATCAATCCATGCGTCGCTCGCCATCGAGAACAACACCCTCACGCTCGAACAAGTCACCGCCGTGATTGAGGGCAAACGCGTCCTTGGAAAGCCCTCTGAAATTCAGGAGGTGAAAAACGCCTTTGCCGCCTACGAGGCGATGGCCGGCTGGAATCCCCATTCCGTTAAAGATCTGCTCGCCGCCCACCGCCTTCTCATGGCCGGACTGGTCGATGACGCCGGGCGTTTCCGGTCGCGCTCCGTTGGCATCGCCCAAGGTGGCCGCGTCGTCCACCTCGCTCCGCCTGCGGATCGCGTCGCCGGGCTGATGAAGGATCTGCTCGCCTGGCTCAAGCGCACCGATACCCACCCGCTCGTCGCCAGCAGCGTCTTCCATTACGAACTCGAATTCATCCACCCCTTCGCCGACGGCAACGGCCGCATGGGCCGCCTCTGGCAAACTCTCATCCTCAGCCACTGGAATCCTCTCTTCGCCTTCCTGCCCGTCGAAACGGTGATCCGCGACCGCCAGTCCGACTACTACCGGGTGCTCGGAACCTGCGACAAGGCCGGCAACTCCACCGCCTTCGTCGAATTCCTCCTCGCCGCCCTCCTGACCGCGCTGCTAGAAGTTTCCGGCACCGACCAAGTCAGCGACCAAGTCACCGACCAAGTCAAATCCCTGCTGAAAGTCCTTGGAACCAAGCCTCTCAGCGCGGTCGAATGCATGACGCGCCTCAAGCTCTCCCATCGCCCCACCTTCCGCGCCAACTACCTCCACCCCGCCCTCACCTCAGGTCTTATCGAACGCACGATCCCTGACAAACCTAACAGCCGCCTCCAGAAATACCGTCTCACCGAAAAAGGCAGAGCCCACATTTCCTAGCGAGGCGTCGCCTCAGACCCAAGACAACAAGACCCAAGACAACAAGACACAAGACAACAAGACACAAGACCCAAGACCCAAGACCCAAGACCCAAGACCCAAGACAACAAGACACAAGACACAAGACGAAGAATTTGACCTGACGACAACACATTCTCGGTTTCAAGGACTCTAGACACATAACTCATGACTCATGACACATAACTCATGACACATGACTCGTGACGTCCACATAGGACACACAGCCGAAAGGCGCGGTCTTTTGATGCTTCCGAATTCCCGCATCACGCTGAAGATATGCCGGTCCGGTGCACGGCAAACCGGCGCTGGCCACTACCGATACCACGTTACAACCTCGCTGATGGCCGCGCGCCCGGTCCGGTATTGATTGATCGGGTGTGTCGCATCGCCGAAGCCGAACGAGATCCCACAAACCAGCTTGCGCTCGTCGGAAATCCCGAAGTATGGCCGCACGAAATCCGAGTACGCCGCGATTGCCGCCTGCGCGATGCTGTCCACGCCCAGACTGCGCGCGGCAAGCATGAAGCTGTTCACGTACAAGCCGCAATCGAGCGCCGCATATACGCCCATGTAGGCCGGCGTGGTGATCAGCGCGACATGCGGTGCGTCGAACAGCCGATAGTTCTCCAGCATCTGCTGGCGCTTGCGTTCCTCCTCTCCGCGGCCGATATCCAGCGCCTGATAGAGCTGCACGCCGCAGGCTTTGCGCCGTTCGCGCTCGATGTCGTGATACTCTTGCGGGAACGCAAGATCAGGCTTCGGCACCGCGCCCGATCGCACATGCGCGGTGAGCGCCGCAGCAAAATCGCGCGCGGCCGCACCGCTTGCGATCAACACCCGCCATGGCTGAACGTTGTTCCAAGACGCCGTGTGCTGCGCGAGTTCCAGTATCTTCTCGATGACTGCCTGAGGAACTTCCCGAGCCATGAACTTGCGGCAACTGTAGCGCGTGCGGATCGCTTGTTCGAAATTCATTGGGTGATTTCCATGCAGTGAGCGGATCGAACATGTAGCCGCCGATCACGAGCGACGAAGTCAATCCGGGCGATTCGATGGGGGGATTCGTCAGAATGTTGGCAAATCTCCCCAAACGGGAAATTAGCCGGCCGGTCCGCTTTGCCAAGGAATTTCGTTGGAATTTCGTTGGAATATCCTGGCGGCGGATGGATCTACCTGACCGGGCGCTTCCAGACCCGCCGCCAATTGATCTCATCATTTTTTTGCTTGCCTGCCGGTGGATGGGCTTGGAGAGTCGGGGCAACATTGATGGAAAAACCGCAACGCTCAACCCGCGAAGAACCCGGCATTTTCGAACTCCCGGAACGATTCAACGCCGTGTCTTTGCTGGTGGACTCGCACTTGGCGGCGGGCCGGGGCGACAAACCCGCCATCCTGTGCGGCGACAAGACGATCACCTATGCCGAATTGCACGAGAACGTGAACCGCGTCGGAAACGCGCTGCGCATCCTCGGCGTCCGCATGGAACAGCGCGTCGCCATTTTGATGCGGGACAGTCCGGAATGTGTGTATGCGTTCTTCGGCGCCATGAAGATTGGCGCGGTGCCCATTCCGCTCAACACCCTGCAGCCATCGAAGGACCGCGTGTACGTGCTCAACGACAGCCGGGCCGTCGTGCTGATGGTGGAGGAGGACCTGCTGCGGTCCACCATGGAGATTCGGACGCACCTGGAATTCCTGGAGCACATCATCGTGGCGGGGGATGGCAACGAAGGGCCGTTGGTGCTGCGCCACCTGATGGCGGCTGCCTCGCCCATACTCGAACCGGCCCGCACCACCAAGGACGATGTGGCGTTCTGGCTTTACAGTTCAGGCACCACCGGACGACCCAAAGGCGCGATTCACCTGCATCACGACATGATCTTCGCAGCCGATATGTATGCCCGCGACACGATCGGGCTGCAGGAGACGGATGTCTCGTTCTCGGTGGCCAAGTTGTTTTTCGCCTATGGGCTGGGCAACGGCCTTTATTTCCCGATGCGCATGGGCGGGACGACCGTGTTATTGCCGGAGCGGCCATTGCCTGAAACGGTTTTCGAGGTATTGGACCGCTATCAGCCGACGGTGTTTTTCAGTGTGCCCACCAGTTACGCCGCCATGCTGCACTTGGCGGAAAAGAGCAACCGCACCCACCTCGGGCGCGTCCGCATGTGCGTGTCGGCTGGCGAACCGTTGCCGAAACCCATCTTCGATAAGTGGCGGCAACGATTCGGCGTGGAAATTCTCGACGGAATCGGTTCCACCGAAATCCTGCACATCTTCATCTCGAACCGCCCCGGCAAGGCGCGGGCCGGGAGCACGGGGCAGATTGTTCCCGGCTACGAAGCCAGAATCGTTGATGACCATGGCGCGGACCTGAGCAGCGGCGAATGCGGCACGCTGCTCATCAAAGGCGAGAGCGTCGGCGTCGGGTATTGGAACAAACACGAGCAAACCAAGCAAACATTCTGCGGCGAGTGGATCAACACCCACGACAAGTTCGCTGTGGATGCCGACGGATACTTTTGGTACGCGGGCCGCACCGACGACATGTTCAAGGTCAGTGGTTTGGCGGTCTGGCCTGCGGACGTGGAGAGCGTGCTGCAGAGCCATCCCGCCGTGCTCGAAAGCGGTGTGATAGGCGTCCCCAACGCGGACGGGCTGGTGAAGGGGCGCGCATATGTGGTGCTCAAGGACAACCACGAGCCGACGGATGAGTTGGTGCGCGAGCTGCAGGCCTTCGTGAAGACCAACACCGAACCCCACAAATACCCACACTCGATTGTCTTCGTCAGCGAACTCCCCAAGACCACCAGCGGCAAAATCCAACGGTTCCAGCTTCGCCAGATGGCCGCTGCGGCCAATAGCGAACCGACGCATGTCGAGCATGCCACTCATTGATTACAGCGTTGCGGACGGAGTTTGCGTTCTGCGACTGAACGCCCCGCCTTTCAACTGGATCACACTGCCACTGCTGGACGAACTGCGCGTCGCCGTGCGTCGGGCAAACCTCGACGCCGAGGTCCGCCGCCTGGTGATCATGGGTGACGCTGGCCGCTTCAGCGCCGGCGCCGATGTCGCGCTTTTCCGCGATATCCGCAGCGCCGAAGATGCCGTGCGCATATCGCGAATTTTCCAGGAGGCGTTTCAGGAAATCGAAGACTCCGCAAAACCCGTCGTGGCGGCCGTGGCGGGCAAAACGCCGGGGGGTGCGCTGGAATTGGCGCTGGCGTGCCACGGCCGTGTCTGCGAGCCGGGCACGCTCTTCAGCATGCCGGAGGTAACCCTCGGGATCAACCCCGGTGCCGGGGGCACGCAACGCCTGCCGCGCCTCGTGGGTGTCGAGCCCGCTCTGAACCTGCTGCTCACCGGCCAAGCGCTAAACGCGGACGCGGCCTTGGCGCTGGGATTGGTCGACGCGGTGTGCTCAGCGGATGATCTCGTCCGCTGCGCCAGTTCGGTGGAGACGCTGCGCAAGACGCGCGAGAGCGCCGACCGGATCGCCGACCACACCGCCAACGCAGCCGCCCTGGCCGCCGCCGTGCAGCGCGACGCCGCCACCGGCCGGCCTGAATTCGTCGCCCCCTCGGCCATCATCGAAGCTGTCCAGACCGGTCTGTCTGAATCCTTCGAGGCCGGCCTGCGCGCAGAGCAGGACCAGTTCGCGCGCTGCATGGCCACACCGGCCACGCGTAACAAGATTTACGTCTTTTTCGCCAGACGCGATCTGGCCAAAGTGCCGGACCTAACTGGCATCTCCGCGCGTGCGGTGACTCGCGTCGCCGTGATCGGCATGGGTTCGATGGGCGTTGGCATCGCTCAAGCCGTCATGCAAGCCGGCCTGCCGGTAACCGTGACCGATGCGGATCCATCCGCCCTCGAAAACGGACGTCAGCGGATACGCGAGTCGCTGGAAAAACGCGTCGCCCAAGGCCGGCTCTCGCCCGAGCGGCTGACGAAGATGTTGACGCTGTTTTCCGCGACGACGGACTGGCAGGAGATCGGCCGGGCGGACTTGGTGATCGAAGCGGTGTTCGAGGACGTTGCTGTAAAACGGACGGTGCTCGGCCAAGCCGGACGCGCGGTATCCGACCACGCCCTGATCGCCTCCAACACCTCGACGATCTCGCTGGACACGCTCGCCGAAGGCGTCAAGCAGCCGGAGCGTTTCGTCGGCCTGCATTTCTTCAATCCCGCCCAAGTCATGCCGCTGCTGGAGGTGATCCGCCGCGACGGCACCTCGGCGGAAACGGTGGCAAGCGCGATGCAATTCGCGAAGACTCTGGGCAAAACGCCGATTCTCGTCCGCAACCGCGAAGGCTTCGTGGTCAACCGCATCTTCATCCCATATCTGAAGGAGGCGTTCTCGCTGCTGGAGGATGGTGCCGAGGCGTCAGCGATCGACCAAGCGATGGTCGCGTTCGGTTTCCCGATGGGGCCGCTGACGTTGATAGACATGGCGGGCATTGACATTCTCGCGCTCACCGATGCGGTGTTGCGCCGGGCGTTTCCCTGGCATGGTGACCTGTCGGCCATCGTGGCGGCGATGGTCGAGGGCGGGTGGCTGGGCCAGAAGCGCGGTGCCGGGGTTTACCTATACGCGTCCGGCAACCGCGAGCGCCGGGCCAACCCGGCCGCGCAAGAGATTTTCGCTGCGGAGCGCCAGCGGGCGGGCAAGTTGCCACGCACCGTCGGTGCCGATGAAATCACTCAACGGCTCGTGATGCGAATGGTCGCGGAGGCGTTCCGGGTGCTCGAGGAAGGCCTCGCCCAGCGCGAGAGCGACATCGACGCCGCCATGGTGCTGGGTTCCGGATTTCCCGATTGGCGCGGTGGCGGATTGAAATATGCGCGCGACCTCGGGCTGGAAAACGTGCTGCGACAATTGGAAATGTTAGAAAAACAACTTGGCAAGCGCTTTGCCCCGTGCAAGATGCTGCGGGAAATAAAAGGAACGTGAAATGACAACGCAAACACCAACAGCTCCTGCGGCTGAACGCAAGGATCTCGAAACGACCAAGAAAATGAGGACCGTGATGGGCGACTACTTCATGGAACTCGAGAACGGCCCGACAGAGGGCAAAAAAACGGCTTGGTGTACCAGCGTCGGCCCGGCGGAACTGCTCCGCGCGCTCGGCTTTAATGTTTATTTCCCCGAGAACCACGGCGCGATGCTCGGTGCCTCCCGGATGGCCACCGATGTCATCCCGCTCGCCAACGCCCGCGGGTTTTCACCCGACATCTGCTCCTATCTCACCAGCGACATCGGCGCCTACCTCAAGAATGACACTCCGCTCAAGAAGCTGGGCATGTCCGGCATGCCCAAGGCCGACGTGCTGGTCTTCAACACCAACCAGTGTCGCGACGTGAAAGACTGGTTCCAGTTCTACGCACGCGAGTGGAACGTGCCCTGCATCGGCATCCATACCCCCCGCTCGCTCGGCGACCTCGATTCGCCCATTATCGAGGACGTGGCATGCCAGACCGAGGCACTGGTGCCCACGCTGGAAAAAGTCGCCGGCCAGAAGCTCGATCCGCAGCGGCTGAAGGAAATCGTGCACCTATCGCGCCAGTGCTCGGATTTGTGGAAAGGTGTGCTCGAGACCGCCGCAGCCGTGCCGACGCCGATCACGTTCTTCGACGGCACCATCCAAATGGGTCCCGCCGTGGTGCTGCGCGGCACGCAGAGCGCCATTGATTACTATCAGGCACTGCTGGCCGAGTTGCAACAGCGCGTCGCCGACGGCATCGGCGCGGTGCCGGGGGAAAAATTCCGCATTTACTGGGAAGGCATGCCGGTCTGGGGCAAACTGCGCGACCTCGCCTCACAATTCCTCAACCTCAATACCGCCGTTGTGGCTTCGACATACTGCAACAGTTGGATCTTCGATGCGCTCGACCCGGACGATCCGTTCCGCAGCATGGCGCGCGCCTACTGCAACCTTTTCATCTGTCGCAGCGAGGACGCCAAGGAGAAATACCTCGAACAGATGGCCGCGAAGTACCAGATCGATGGCATCATCTATCACGACTGCAAGACCTGCCCTAACAACTCCAACAACCGCTACCAGATGCCGGAACGCCTCGATGCCAAACTCGGCATCCCGCATCTCGTCATCCACGGCGACCTCAACGACCTGCGCCTCTACTCCGAGGAACAGGCCAGAACCAATATCCAGGCGTTCATGGAAGGCCTGGCACAATAATAACACGGGACGTTTCCGCTCGTGCCTTACTTTTGCGGCATAGACATTGGCGCCTCCTCGGCGAAGCTCACCATCGTTGACGAGACCGGGCAGGTCGTCGGCCGTGCGCTGCGCCGCTCCGGCGTGGACTATACCGCCGTCTCCGAGCACATTCTTGCCGATGCGTTGGCCGTCGCGCAGCTCCGCCGCGAGGACATCGTGCGCTCCGTCTCCACCGGCTACGGCCGCGACAACGTGCCGTGGGCGCACGAGGCGATGACTGAAATCACCTGCCACGCCAAGGGCGCATGGCATCACTTCCGCCGCCAGATCACGGTGATCGATATCGGCGCGCAGGACAGCAAGGTCATCCACCTGGATGCAAACGGGAAACGCGTCGGTTTTAAAATGAACCGCAAGTGCGCCGCAGGCACCGGCGCGTTTTTGGAGGAAATCGCGCTGCGGCTGGCTTTGAACGTCGCGGACCTCAACGAACTGGCCGAGCAAGCAAAGACGGTAGTCTCCCTCGGCAGTTTCTGCACCGTCTTCGCCGCCACGGAAATCCTCTCCAAAATCCGCGCAGGGGAGAAAGTCGAAGCCATTGTGAAGGGGGCGTTTCACTCGGTCGTGAAGCGGCTGCAGGAGATGGACGCGGCCTATGGGGATCTGGTGATGACCGGCGGTGTCGCCGCGCACAACCCCTGTCTGGTGAAAATGTTTGCCGAGGCTTACGGGCGGCCGATACAGGTTCCTCCCGATCCGCAGCTCACCGGCGCATTCGGCGCCGCGCTGTTGGCGCGGGAAGGCTCGAAAGGAATACTACCATGATTATCACCCATTCACCAGTCGCTATCACCGACCATCTGTTGCTGCTCGGTGCCAATGAATACCCTATCTTCCTCGCCCACGAGGGCGGCGAGGCCGCAGTCTTCGAGGGCGGCGTCGGCGCGTGCGCACCGCTGCTGGCAGAACAACTGACGGCGTTCGGCATCGACCCTGAATCGGTGAATCAGATCGTCGTCACCCATGCCCATCCCGACCATGTCATGGCCGTGCCGGCGTTCCGACGGATGTTTCCCGCAGCGCAAGTGCTCGCCTCGTCCCTCGCCGCCACCACCATGGCCAACGAAAAGGCTATCAACTTTTTCGCCAAAATAGATCAGGCTCTAACGGCGTGGCTGCTGAGCAAAGGCACCATCACCGAAGCCCATCGCCCGCCCGCCTTCAACGAAACGACGATTCCCGTAGAACGGATCCTCAAGGAGGGCGACACGGTGACTGTCGGCGAACTCACGTTCAACGTCATGGCCACGCCGGGTCACAGCGATTGCAGTCTCAGCTTCTTCGAGCCAACGCGGAAAATCGCCATCGTCGCCGACGTCACCGGGTTCTATTTCCCAGCCGCAAACTGGTGGTGGCCGATGTATTTCAGCAACTACGAGGCTTATCTGGACTCCAATCGCCGCCTCGCCGCTCTCTGTGCCGAGGTGCTCTGCTTGAGCCACAATGCCGTCATCACCGGCAGCGACGCGATCCATCAGTATTTCGAGGGCGCCACCGCTGCCACCGTGGCCTACCATCAACGGATCGTGGATGCCGTCCGGGCCGGCCAGGAGCCGCGTGCGCTCGCCGGCGAACTAGGCACGGAAGTCCACGCCCGGTCCGGGTCGCTGGACGTGGACTTCTTCCAAAAAAACTGCAGCCTGCTGGTCAAGCATTCGATGGCACATGAAGGCATGCTGACGTAAGGCCGACCGAGATCACGTTTCACCTTTCACACATCATCCAAGCACCATGACGCAATCACGCATCCTCGGCACCGGCCACTACCTGCCACCAAAAATCGTCACCAACTTCGACCTCGAGCAGATGATGGACACTTCCGATGCCTTCATTGTCGAACGCACGGGCGTGCGCAGCCGCCATCACGCCGCGGCTGACGTCAGTGCGTCCGACCTCGGCGCGCTCGCCGCGCAGGCCGCCGTGGCCGATGCGGGACTGAAGCTCAGCGACATTGACCTGCTCATCATGAATACCATAACGCCGGACCACGCCGATCCGGGTTGTGTTTGCTTTCTCCAAGCAAAACTCGGTCTCCCCGGCATCGCCGCGTTCGACATCCGCCAGCAATGCACCGGCCTGCTCTACGGCATGGCCATGGCCGACGCCTTTATCAAAAGCGGTCAGTTCCGTCATCCGCTCATCGTCTGTTCCGAAGTGCTCTCCAAGCGCTTGGATGGCTCCTACGACGGCCGGAACATCTCCATCCTGCTCGGTGACGGCGCGGGTGCCGTGGTGATGGGACCCGGCGACGACTCGCAGCGCGGCGTCCTCTGGACCGGTATCCACGCCGATGGCAGCGGTGCCCGGGCCCTCTACACTGCCGCCCCCGGCAGCGCTCTGGGCCGCAGTGAATACCTCACGCACGCAGACCTGGATGCGGGCCGCGTCCATTTCCGCATGGATGGCAAGGCCCTGTTCGAGAATGGTGTGGCCAGGATGAGCAATGCCGCGTTCGAGGCGCTTGCGGCCAACAGCCTGACCATCGCCGATATCGACGTGCTCATCCCGCATCAGGCGAACCTGCGCATGCTGGAGGCGGTCATCCAGAAGACCGGCATGCCACCCGACAAGGTTTTCCTGAACGTGGAGAATCATGGCAATATCGCCTCCGCCTGCCTGCCCATCGCGCTCGACCAAGCGCGCAAGCAAGGCATGGTCACCGATGGCACACTGGTGCTGCTGGTCGGTTTCGGCTCCGGCTTCGTCTGGGGCTCGGCGTTGCTACGAATGTAATCTTTGGCGTGCCGTCATGAGCATCCTGATGAGCACCACCACGCGGGTCGCCCGGGACGCGACCGCGTAGAGGGAATGACCATGACTGCGCTAGCCCCATCTCTCGTCCGGGAATTGCGCGCGATCTGCGGCGACGACGGCGTGATCGCCACCCCCGAACGGCTGCTGGTTTATGAATGCGATGCTTACACGATGGAGAAGCATCTGCCCGACGCCGTCGTGTTGCCGCGCACCACCGAGGAGGTCGTCCGCGTCGTCAAAACCTGCGCCGCGCATCAAGTCCCTATCATTCCGCGCGGCACGGGCACCAGCTTGAGCGGGGCGGTATTGGCAGTGGACGGTGGCGTGATCATCGGCACTACGCAGCTGAACCGCATTTTGCGGCTGGATTTCCGCAATCGCCGGGCACTCGTGGAAGCGGGTGTGCCCAATCTTTCGATCACCAACGCGGTCAAGCATCGCGGTTTGATGTTTGCACCGGACCCATCAAGCCAGCCGTCATCCACGATCGCCGGCAACATCGCTTTCAACGCTGGCGGCCCGCACACGCTGAAGCATGGGGCCACGACCAACCATGTCCTCGGCTTCGACCTGGTGCTCGCCAGCGGCGACCGTGTCTGGCTCGGCGCGGAGCCGGACGGCGGCGATGATGTGGAGGGCTATGACCTGCGCGGGGTGGTGATTGGCGCGGAAGGAATGTTCGGCGTCATCACGCAGGTGCTGGTGCGGCTGATGAAGACGGCCCGCGCGTACCGGACGTTGCTTGCCGTGTTTGCCGACCCCGATGACGCCTCGCAGACAGTGAGCGACATCATCGCCTCAGGCATCATTCCGGTGGCGCTGGAGATGATGGACCAGCCCATCACGCGCGCCATCGAAGAGGCCTATCATTTCGGTTTGCCGGTGGACGCAGGGGCGGTGCTCATCATCGAGTTGGAAGGCCACGAGGTCGGCTTGGACCGGCAACTGCATCGCGTCCTCGAGCTTTGCCGGAAGCACCGTGCGCGCGACCTCAAGCCCGCCCGCACCGACGAGGAGCGCGCGGCGTTGTGGAAATGCCGCAAAGGTGCTTTCGGTGCGATTGGCCGGATCAGCCCCTGTTTCGTGACGCAAGACGGCGTGGTGCCGCGCACGCGATTGCCGGAAATCATGCGGTTCATCTACGACAGTGCCAAACAACACGGCCTCGGCGTCGCCAACGTCTGCCACGCGGGCGACGGCAATATCCATCCCATCCTCTTCTACGATGAGCGCATTCCCGGCCACGTGGAGCAGGCGTATGCGTGCAGTACTGAAATCGTGCGGCGCTGCGTCGAACTGGGCGGTAGCTGCACGGGCGAGCACGGCATCGGCGTCGAGAAAGTGGACCTGATGTCCGTGCAATACTCTGCGGACGACCTCGCTGCCATGAAACGCGTGCGGCACGCGTTCGATCCCGAGGGGCGCTGTAATCCACACAAGATGTTCCCGGGCGGCAAGCGGTGCCTCAACTTCAACCCCGCAAGACAAGTCGCTGTATGAGCCTCGTTGCCTACGCTCCCGATGATCTCACCGTCTCGGTGACGGCCGACACGACGCTGGCGGAACTCCAGCAACATCTCGCCCGGCACGGCCAATGGTTGCCCGTGGACCCGCCCCACCCCGACCGCCTGACCATCGGCGCGATCATTGACGGCAACCTGAGCGGCCCGCGGCGTTACGGCTACGGCACCGTCCGCGAACATGTCCTGAGCCTGCGCGCGGAACTGGCGGACGGACGGCGCATCAAGACGGGCGCTGACGTGGTGAAAAACGCCGCCGGTTACGATCTGTGCCGCCTGTTCACCGGGGCGCGCGGCGAACTCGCCATCGTGCGCGAGGTCTGTTTCAAAGTGCAGCCGCTGCCTGAAGTTGAGCAGTTCGTGGAGGCGCGTTTCCCGGCGGTGGAGGAGGCGTGCGCGTTCGTGGAAAAAGTGGACACATCGGAACTCACGCCGGTCGTGCTGGATTTGCACCACCCCGGCGGTGCCGGTCTCTGGACCGTGGTGGTTGGTTTTGCGGGAATGCGGGAAGAGGTGGCATGGCAGCGTCAGGAAGCCGAACGGCATGGCGCCTTGACCGACTCCAGTCTGGATCATGATCGGCGTTTCTGGGCCGCTGCCCACGCCGGGCCCGTGCGCAAACGCGCCGTGTTGCCTTCAGCTCTCGCCGCAGCCATCCAACCGTTGCGCGCCGCTGCGGTTTCGCTGGTGGCTCGCGCTGGCAACGGCATCCTCTACTACCACGGCGGCCCCGAACCGCCCGCGCCAGAACTGCCGGTCAAGTTGCTGCAACGTTTGAAGCATGAGTTCGACCCCACTAACAAATTCCCCGCCGGCACAAGTTGAGTCCTTTCTCGATGAACGCACGGCGATGAGTTGCGTGCACTGCGGGCTTTGCCTCGCGGCATGCCCGACGTATCTGGAGACGGGCGATGAAAACCTGTCGCCGCGTGGCCGCATCTATCTCATGCGTCATCTCCAAAGCGGCCGGGCGGCGCTGAATGAACCGGCAGTGCGGGCTTTGGATTCCTGCTTGGGCTGCTTCGGTTGCCAGACGGCTTGTCCCGCCAATGTCCGCTACGGCGAGCTGCTGGAACATACGCGGGACCACATCGAGCATCGCTTCAAGCGCCCGGTGCTGGAATGGTTGTGGCGGCGCGGGTTCATCGAACAAGTGTTCCCGCACCCGTGGCGGCTGAAGCTGGCGCTGACACCCCTGAAACTGATTCGCCAACTGGGGCTGGAACCAGCGCTGCCGTCCTTCGTCCGGCGCATGACCGCCCTGGTGCCCGCCGATTGCCGCGCCGTGCCGATGCCGGTGAATTCGCCGACGTCCACAGCGGTCAAAAAAGGACGCGTCGGTTTCATCGAAGGCTGCGTGCAACGCGTCATGTTCGGCCCGACCAACGCCGCTTGTATGCGCCTGCTCAACCGCGCCGGCTTCGACGTGGTGACCCCGCCGGGCCAGAGTTGTTGCGGCGCGCTCTACTCGCACAGCGGCCAGTTGGACCAGGCGCGCCAATGCGCACGGCGCAATATCGCCACCTTCGAAAACCTGGGCCTGGATTTCATCGTCATCGGTGCTTCGGGTTGCGGCGGTGCGCTCAAAGATTACGGCCGACTGCTTCAGGACGATCCCGCATGGGCGGATCGCGCCCGCGCGTTCGCCGCCAAAGTGCGCGACCTCGTAGAACTGCTTCCCGCGGACCTCGTGGAATCGCGAGCCGGCAATCGCGAATCGCGCATCACTTACCACGACGCTTGTCATCTGCGTCATGCGCAGGGCATCTACCAGCAGCCGCGCGCCCTGCTGCAAGCGCTCTGCGGCAGTGATTTCGTGGAACTGCCGGAGAGCGACCTCTGCTGCGGCAGCGCCGGCAGCTACAACCTCACCCAGCCAGCCATGTCCGCGCGGCTCCAGCAACGCAAAATCGGCAACATCCTCAAAACCGGAGCAACCACCGTGGTGACCACCAACCCGGGCTGCATGCTCCAAATGCGGGCGGGCCTTGCCGCAGCCGGGAGACCGGACATCGAAGTGACACACCTAGCGGATTTCCTCGATCACGCTCTTCCCCGCCCTCCGGTCCGGCCACCGCCTCTTGCAACGGCCCTCACGCAAAAGCAATTTTCTTGGCGCCAGCCTAGGCCCTGAGAGACGGGGATGGCGCTCGTAAACCAAAACAACTAACGGGACTACGGACCCGTCACTGGAAACGCACCTGGGGCTCTGAACCCGGATTAGTGTGTCTCACGGACAGTGGTGGACAGCCTTGGGGGCGAAACCGTAGCTTGAGTTACCGGATGCGTTAATTCAGTTCCATCTCCGTCAAGCGCGTTTCCACCCAAACCCAAGGAGAGACGATCTCCGTATCATCGATGCCCATGGCAAGCCAACGAACCGCCAAATTCTACCGCATCCCGCATCTCCCGCATCCCGCATCCGGTCACATCGGCTCCATCCGCATCGGCAGGGAAAAAACCTTCTCGATCCTCCGTCATGAGGAATGGCGCTTCCTCCTCACTTGGCCAAATGCGGATGCATTCCCATCATGGCTCAACTGGGCGCCCCTCTTCCACGCGATTCGGACTTTCCTCGATGCTTTAGGCAAACCCGGGCTCGACGAAAAATCCCAGAACTTCCAGGCCATCCAACTTCGCGAAGCACTCGACCAAGCCACTCCAGCTCTTGCCCGGGCTGGACGCATTCGTCAATTGCATGCCACCCGCAACCTGCGCGGCGCGGAACTCATCGAATCCCTGCTTGCCGATCTCGAAACGATCCTTCCCTAACATCCCGGCGAAACCAGGAACCTCGCCAACGACAACCCCGCGATCGTCGAGCGGATGAGCAAGGGTCTCGATGCATGGATCGCCTCCGTGAACCGCAGCAAAGCGGGTGTGGATTACCGGAAATATGGGACGCTGTCACGACAGGGGGGGCTTCTGGATCACCGCGATGTGTAGGCGAAGGAACAGAATGTTCTCACGCGGGAGGGTCAGGATGTTGAAATGCGAGGACCACATTCATCCGCCCGTCTTCTGGAGGGTGCGAACGGTTCGGCGAAGCTGCTCGAGCAATGCCGGAAGGCGGCGGAGACCTGGCTTGCCACGGTCAAGGCGAACGGCCGCTGGAAAGGCAAGGACAGGGAGGATTTCCTGCGTCACTCCGAAGGCCTCGGAATCAAGACCGATGGTTGATGCGGACGCTCACCCCGCCGCGGCGCGGCCACCACACCCGTCATCCGCTGATCCGCGGCCACGAAAAGAGAGTTGGACGGCCCGCTCCTGCCGCCAAGTATCCCACCCCTCGATGGATACAAGGGGTGGAAGGGCGCTTGTGTGTGGGCTGCCAACAGCCATTAAGGATAGAGCGGAGCGCCGAGGTCAGTAAACCTCCCGACTCCGCTTTGCGTCAAGCACTTTTCCTAAGTCGAAGTCAGCCCAGGCAGTAAACCACAGCGAATTTGCGGTCTGCAGATTGGCCAATTCACTTGGAGGGAAGCCAGCCATTTGGGCGATCTGCTCTTTGAACCCGTCGCTCACATAGGGGCACACGATTAAATCTAGGACCAACATCAAAAACTCCGTATCTTTGGGATGATTGACACGAATCGATTCAATCTTCTCAAGGATATGTGACTCAAGAAAATTCCGGAGTTTAGAGTATCGAAGCTTATTTTTGATGTAAGTCAGAAGCATTGTAATAGCAAAATAGTTAAGGAATGAATCTCGTTGATAACTTCCATCCGATTCAATAGTGCGTATTCGGAAGTAGCGAACCAAAGTCAGCTCAGGAATCCAGTAGCTTTTACCTATTGCTGCGAGAGCAGCGAGCAAGTAGAGAGTTTCCACCTCGCGGTATGGAGCCATCTCATTCTTTTCAAGTTGCTCACGAATATTGTCATGGATATATTTAAAAAGAAGGTGCTTCATCTCTTGGTTGAATCCTTCTCGATTTAAAAAATCCACCTCGGTTGAAATGATCCTGCACAAGCGGACAGTATGATTTACCTTCGGGCTAGCAGAGTATACAAAAAACGAAAACTCAGTTGTAGCCATTAAACTTCTTAAAAGTGCCTCAGCGTCAACCGTCGATCGATCGCTCAATTTGTAGTTGCGAAGCATTTGATCCACTTTGCTCTCAACGATTGACAACGTGTAGTTAAGCAAATCCTCGTAGGAAACACTCGCCTGCTTAAGTGCTGCCTTGAATTCGGTGATAAGCCGATTGGGCCAAGCTTTGCACACAAAACGCATTTTTGTGCCGCCTTCAACCTCGCCCGAGATCGCCTCGCAGGACGAGCGAAGTTCTTCATTCAGAAGGGCCGACACACGGGTCTTTGCGATGGTGATCTCAGTTATAATTGGTTTCTTGTAGTAACGAATTTTCGCGGGATTAAAACTCATCTTCTTACTTTTCAGAACCTCTTGGATAACCTCTAGCACCTTTTGTTGGGTGGACTCCTCATTATAGAAGACAAAGTAATCGTCGACATAACGGAAGACTTCGTAATGCACCTTATGATGAAGATTTGCCTGACGCCGAAGTATGCTCTCCGCCTCCACATCAACCGATTGAAGAATGATTTCCGCAAAAATTCGGGAAAACTCTGGGCCAATCACTATTCCGTTGGTCTCCTTTTGGTTCAGTCGTTGCATTAGGTCGTCAAACCTGCCTGCGAACGTCGACTTAGATTCCTCCAGAAAGTGCTTGGTTTGGCTGTTACCCAAGATTGCCCAAGGCAACGAGTGAGTATAAATGCTATCAAAACATTTTCCAATATCGACCTGCATCATCGCATTATACTTTCGCTCGCACCGATGGTATTTATACGATTCGAAGAATTTGTGAATATTTCGATATGATTTGTAGACGAAGTAAGATCCTAACTGCTCGTATTCCAGGTCTTGAATTTCAATTCCAGTGACTTCCCTGTCGACTGTCAAAGAATGCAAGCGATCCTTGAAGTAGGCATAACGCGATACCGAAACTGGTTTTCGAATCGAGAACGCGCTCAGATTTGAGTAGTATACGATTAGTGAATTGTGGTTTCCGTAAAACGCCGCTACTTCAATCTGGTTTCTGGGATGGACAACGGTAAGTGTTCGCCCATCATTTTTATGCGCTACGCGGAAACTGAAGGGGATCGTGTCCATCTTGCAGCATCTACGAGGAAGTGATCGGATTTGCTTTGTTTTTCCCCATTCAACTATCGTTTTGGATTCGATGAGTGTATTATCCGGACAGCCAAAAATAAGGCAGATGACTTTGTCCAACCGATCTGCAGTTTCTTCCCATAGGACTTCGGTTGCTGTTAATTCGAGTCTGATATCCTTGATAAATCGATAGAATCCCTTGTTGGAAAAAGTTGGAGGCACTTCAAACGGAAGCATATCGGTAAGAACTGAACGCAAATTCCTATGCGTGAGACGAGTTTTCATTTTAGACATGCTTCCAGATTTCTACAATTTTTTGCAATTCTTTCGTGCTGAAGTTGTGAAAACGCCTTGTCGTGAATCCGCTCTCGAAACGGTACAGATTTAATCGATTCTTTACCTTCTTTCTTCTCACCCCTCGTGTTCGTCTTTTTAGCAACTTGTCAAGGAGAGCGAAACTGGATGAGTCGGTCAGAATCGAGTTCGTAAAATAGATGCCAGTAAGCGCCCCAGATTTACTGTTCAGTAGACGGGTGTTTCCTGTCAGAAACTTTATACGAGCAACAAGGTTCCGAGCGGAACCGCGCGGATCGACTGAAGCCCTCTTATGGTAAATCTCGAATGCCCTATTGACGCGATACTTGTATTTTTGAAATTTTGTAGAGCTGATTTTGATCTCGCATTTCCCGTCCTTTAGAAAGAATCGATATCCTAAGGCGTCGTAAATAAATAAACATTACAATAGCGGTCATTTAGCATGGTATGATTTTGTAGTTCCATTCACCGTGAAATCTGTTCGGTTCAAGATGTATGGTATCCAGTTCCTCCTTTGACACTCTGCGTCCTATTGG
>CAISTY010000031.1 GCA_903888515.1 Akkermansiaceae bacterium
AGCCCCTAGCCCCTAGCCCCTAGCCCCTAGCCCCGGATTATTCCCTCGCCATCCGCATCCGGATCTATCACCCTCACAGACAACTCATGAAAAAAACATTTCCTCATGGCGTTCTCGCCACCTGTTGCTGGTTTGCCCTTGCCAGCGTGCCGCATGCCCAGATTGGCACCCCCGATTACGACCCGCTCGGCGAGTTCGACCACCTGCCCAAACAGATCCGCGTCCAGGTCGAGTTCATCGAGGTCTCCCACGAACAACTCACCGAATTGTTATTCGCCCCCAAGGTCCCGGCCAACGGCACCGAACTCCGCAAACAACTCGCCCAACTCGTCAAGGACGGCAAGGCCGGCATCGTCGAAACCCTGCTCTGCACCGCCCGCAGCGGCCAGAAGGCCACCACCGAGTCGATCGAGGAGTTCATCTATCCGACCGAATACGAACCCGCCGAACTGCCGGCAGAACCCTCAAAAGACAAAGACAAGGACGACAAAACCAAAACCACGCGCCGGGATCCGGCCATCGGTCCGCTTCCCACCGCATTTGAAACCCGCAACCTCGGCTCGACCTTGGAGATCGAACCCACGCTGAGCGAGGACAACAAGATCATCGACCTGCGCTTCGTCCCGGAAATCGTCTATCATGTCGGCAACACGGTCTGGGCGGAATGGAAGGGCGAACACGGCAACTCGCCGGTCCAGATGCCGACCTTCTATACCTTGCGCGTCAACACATCCGTCACCCTCGCCGACGGCCAAAGCATGCTCGTCGCCGCGCTGTCCCCCAAAAACAAGGATGGCGTCACGGATTTCACCCGCAAACTCATGGTCTTCGTCAAAGCCGACGTCATCACCACCGGCCGCTGATGCATCCTATCTATCAAAAATGTGGCTGGAGCATCCTGCTTCCCGGTCGCACCGCGATCATCGCCGTGCTTCTGCTCTCGTGCGGAATTTGCGCCGCCTATCAGGATCCACCGAAGCACCTCCGGGTCAGCGTCCAGTATATCGAGACCACGCATTCCGTTCTAACCGAAATGCTGGCGGGAAAAGAAAAGGGGGGAGCGGCGTTGCACGCCAAGGCCATCGCCCTCGCCAAGGATGGCAAGGCGAAGATCCTCGAGACGTGCATGGTGGTGTGCCGCAGCGGCCAGAAAGCCACCGCCGAATCCCGCCGCGAGGTGATCTATCCGACGGAGTACCAGCCACCTGGTTCTGACATGCCGATACCAAACATGAATCCACACCTGAGAAACTATTACGCCTTCGAAACCCGCAACACCGGCGTGACCTTTGAAATCGAACCCACTCTTGGTGCAAACGATCAGATCATCGATCTGCGGTTCGTGCCGGAAATGGTCAACTTGCTCCGGTTCGATACCTGGATGGAGCATACGGACCGATGGGGCGATGCATCCCTGCGCATGCCGGTCTTCGAAACCTGGCGCGTCAACACCAGCGTCACCTTGCGGGCCGGCCAATCCGAAATGGTATCCGTCATCACGCCGAAGTCCGTCACACCGGCCGTGTCGCGCAAGCTCCTCGTCTTCGTCCGCGCCGATGTGATCACGCCCTAACCGATGACGGATCCTGAAAATGCCATGGAATCAAGGAGGGGCGATCTCCGAATCGCCCATGCCCATGTGGTGTCCATGGGAAGCGGAGTTCCTCTACTCATGGGCTCATCATGGGCGCGGCGGAGCGGAGTCCGCCCCTCCTTGATCCGCGCATGCCAACCCGTGGTTCCACTATCAACTTCATCATGAAACGTTTCCTGACACTCATCCTGTTTCTAACAATCCAATTTCCATCCCACGCCCGGGTGCCGCGCATGACCGTGCGCGCTCCGGACGGCGCGGTGAAATTGCTGCAATTGGAGCAGGCCGATGTATCGGTCCGTCTGCTCGGCGATCTCGCGGAGACGGTGCTTGACCTGCGCTTCCGCAACGACGGCGAGCGCGCGGTGGAAGGCGAGTTCGTGCTGCCGCTGCCCGCGGGTGCCACGGTTTCCGGCTACGCGCTCGAGGTGAATGGCAAGCTGCGCGACGGCGTGGCGGTGGAAAAGGAGCGCGCCCGCCTCGCCTACGAATCGGTCAAGCGCCGCATGATCGACCCGGGCCTCGTCGAGCGCGAAGCCGGCAACACCTACCGCACCAAGGTCTATCCGGTGCCGGCCAGGGGCACCAAACGCTTGCGGATCAGTTATACTGAAACCCTGCGCGACACACCCGATGGTTTCACCTATTCGCTGCCGTTGGATTTTCCTGATAGTTTGGAATCCTTTTCCTGCAAGGTCCATGCCACCGCCACCGGCAAACTCCGCGTTATTGACGCCGCCGGCCTGGAATTCGCCGCGGAAGGAGCCGGCGATCTCACCGCGAATCTGAAGAATGCCAAGCCCGCAGGCACGCTGAAATTGTCAGTGCCGCCGCTCACGGAGCCGGTGATGATCGTGGAGGACGATGCGCACCCGGCGTTTTATCTCACCATGGTCGTGCCGGACCGCGCGCCCAGCCTGCGTCCCGCGCCAGGCACGGTCGCGCTCATCTGGGATGCCTCGCAGTCCGGGCTCGGCCGCGACCACGCGAAGGAGTTTTCTTTGTTAGATAAATGGTTCGCCAAGCTCGGCAGTACCCGCGTCAAACTTTATTTGTTGCGCGACCGCCTCGAGGGTGGCGGCGGGTTCGAGGTGCGCGACGGCCAGTGGGCCAAACTGAAACAAACGCTCCAACAGATCGACTATGATGGTGCCACCTCGCTATCATCACTGCGGGTTCCCGCCGGAACGGCGGATCTCGTGGTCTATGTCGGCGATGGTATCAACTCGCTGGGCACCGCCCCGACGGACCTCGCCGCGCCCTTGATATTCCTGCACTCCGGGACGCCCGCCACCGGCGGCTCCCTCGCCCGGCTCGCGCGTTCATCCGGCGGCGCGGTGGTCGACCTCGCCACGGAATCCCCATCGGCGGCGTTGGCCAAGCTCATCCAGCAACCGCTGAGGATCGTGCTTGAGGGTGCCAAACCGGACGCCGGCATGTTGGATTTCGACCTGCAGCCCGGCCAGCGGCTGCGGATCTTTGGTTCCATGTTAGATAAGAATGCGGGCAACCTGCGGCTCCGTTTTGGTTTCGACCGCCCATCCGCGATGCGGGATCTCACCTGTCAGCGCGATGCCGGTGCCGCCGGCATCATCCGCCGACTGCACGCCCAGCGGGTTCTCACTGGGCTCGAACACCAGGACTGCCCGGCCCGCCGGCAAATCATCGATCACTGCAAGCGCCATGGTTTGGTGAGCGATTATACCTCATTGATCGTGCTCGAACGCATCGAGGACTATGCCCAGTATCATATCCCGCCGCCCGAACAGGAATTGCAGGCGGACTATCAGAAAATCATCGCTGTCTATGACAAACAGATCCTTGGTCGCTTCGCCAATACTTGGGCCTACAGGTTGCGGTGGTATGGCCAGCGGTTTCCCGGCTACGAGGCGTTGATCCTGCCCCGCCTCCGCCAGGTGGGGATTTGGAAAAAGGCGCTTGAATCCCAGTTCGCGCCTGCCCAGCGCGATGCGCAATCATTCGCCACCATCGCGGGATGGTTCGACCAGGCCACCGGACTGATCGTCGGCAAGCCTGGTTTGCGCACCAAGGACGACTATCAGAAATGGCGGAAAGCCATCGATGATTTGCACGCGCAAGGGCCCAAGCTCGCGCAAACACCGGTCCAGCCGCCGCCCGCCGGCCAGGCGCTCACCGTCTCGGTGCGCGGGTTGGTGAACCAGCCCGGCCTGGTCACCGGTGATCCCGGCATGACCTTGCGCCAGGCGATCACCAAGGCCGGCGGCCTTCATCCGTTAGGAGGGCTCGACTACGTCGCCCTCTACCGCAACGCCGGCAAGACCGTCTATAACACGCTCAGCAAAACCTATCAGGATGTGCCGCTGTTCCCGGGCGACATGCTGGTTGTGGATCAACCGCCACCAAACTATTCCGATCCATTCTCCGCCGACCCGTTCGCCGCGGAATCCCGGGCACCGGGTGTTCGGCGCCTACAAGCGCCGGCCAGCACGCAACAAGACTTGTGGATCAGTCCGCAGGCCATGAATGCCGCCGGCGGCGCGGGTGGCGCGTCACCCGCTGGCAACGCCTGGCCCCGGCAACCCGGTGCGGACGATCCGCTCCCTGCCAATGAGACAACCGGTATCCACATGGAGTTAAGCGAACCCGCCCCGGCCGCCATGGAAACCTTCGCCAAGGCCATCGCCGCCGGCGGTGACGCGCATGCCGCTTATCGCAAACTCAAGGGAAGTCATATCTATCAGCCGCGGTGTGATATGGAGATCGCCCGCATCTTGTTTGCCCAACACCATGTTGAGCTTGGCACACGGGTGCTTTCCAACCTCGTCGAGTTGCAGCCACGCGATGTCTCCGCACTCCGCAGTTATGCCTTCTGGCTGGCCGAGTTCGGGCAATCGGATGAGGCGGAGTTGGTCCTGGGCGAAATGCCCGAACAAGACCTGCTGACAGCCATGGATCTCGCGTCGATCCGCGCGACCGGCGGCGATCTATCAGGAGCGGCGGAGGCGATGTATCCGCCCCTGGAGGCAGCCATATCGGGTGACGGCGGCAATCTCGCCGCCATCGCCCTCACCAAGTACAACACGCTGTGTCGTTTCCTGGGCGATGCGGACATGCCCCGTTTCAACCGCTATCCGCAGGATCTTCCCTCCGATATCCGCGTCACCCTGATGTCGACCGGCGATGACTCGTCTTTCCTCTCGCTGCGCCTTATGGTCATGGAACCGGGTTTTGAATGCACGACCGATTCCTCTCCCAGCCCGTACGGCGGTCGCGTGATCGGCGAAAACGGGGTGCGCGAATACCTGATCCGCCACGCCGTGCCCGGAATCTATCAGATCAATTGCAGTTCCGCCCAACCCGCCACGGTCCGCGCCGTGATCCACACCCACTGGGGCCAAAAGGACCAGCAGACCAAGGTCGTGACCCTGTGGCTCGAACCCGGCCGGACCACCCTGGTCGGGGAGGTGGAATATGAGTTCCAGCCGGGACCATGATATTCGTCGGATTGTCGGACGGGTCGGACGGGTCGGATCAGTCTGTTTGCCGCAATTGCTGGATCGTCTCTTTGACCGCCCAGCCGTGGCGTTCCAGTTACGCATGCGGCAAGTGCGTCGCTCGCGCCGGTGAGTTCCTTGGCAGTCAGCAAAACATCAGACCCATCACATCAAGCATCCCATCCATGAAAACACGTTCTCTCGTCAATCTGACTCTCGCCGTCATCACCATGTGCGCCACCTTCGCAGTGGATCTGCGGGCGGACGCGGCCAAGCCAGCCCCTGGCGCCACTGAGGCCGTCGAGCCCGCCAACGAAAAATATCAGGTGCTGGGAGATTTGACCGGCAAGGTTTTCCAGGTGAAAGAAGTGACGTTCAAGGACGCTGCTGGCAAACGCCTCAAGACCCTGCTCATCAAGAAGGAATAGCAGTCGAACCGTGTTTGAGGATTGATGCCGCGCGGTCTGGCGGCTTGCTGCAGCACTCACCCGGAAGGAGTGGAGCCTGTGATGCCGCTGCCTGGCAACGATCAGAGGCATGGCGGTTGACGGCGTCGCTGTTCTGCAACGCACGTCTTGCACCGACGCAACTGCTGGTAGAACGCCCCGGTCGCCTTCACCTTGCCGCAAGCGCTGCATGTTTTCCTTTTGGCGCTCATCGTTCCAGCGGAAGCGTCTCACAGATTTGCGCGGTGTGTCGATGCTGTTTCATCGGTTCTCCGCCTCAATCTTCGGCTTGCTACCGATCCATCAGACCGCCAGCACAGCGGCAATTTGCGCAACTTCGCCGCCGATGAAGTGTTTTTGACATCACTATGAAACAATTCACACTTGCCATGAGCCTTGCAGCGGCGGCGCTGTTCGCCTTGCCGTCCACAACCTTCGCCCAGGACAGCAAACCCGCCGGCGAGCGCCCGCAGCGCCCGGAAGGATCATTCCGCATGGACCCGGAGGCCCGGCTGAAGTTCATGACTGAGAAATTCGGGCTCACTGCCGACCAGCAGGCCAAGATCAAGGAGATCATTGAGAAGAACGTCCCCAAGTTCAAAGAACTCATGGACAAGGGCTGGGCAAACCTCACCGAGGCGGACATGACGGCGATGCGCGATTCGATGAAGGCACAGGCCGAGGAAATCAATGCCGTCCTCACGCCCGAACAACAGGCGAAGATGAAGGAATGGCGCTCCGCAGGCCGCCGTGGAGGAAAACCCGCGGAACCCAAGCCCGCCACCGAATAATCCCCGATTCACAACATTCAACCATGAAGGCGGGAGCGGATTTGTTCCCGCCTTTTATTGCCCGCATCCATCATCGGTCCGGCGGAATTCAAGCCGGTCAGAAGGTCTTCATTCCCCGACAATCTTGACGAGTATGATGGACGAAGATGAGCCTTCCTGCCGAAAGTCGAGCTCCTTCAATGGCTCCCGCCCCCTTGTCGATGCGGCTTCTCCGTGACATTGCCTGGCTGCCGCCGTGCATTGGCGATTCCATCTGGACTCACAGGCACCATTTTTTTGCTTTTCCTTATTTCCTGCTCGCCGAACGCGTAAGGGTGTCATGGGAGGGCGTGGCAGCCCGCCACGCCGACCTCAACTCCCCCACATCCGCATTCTTCATCCTTCACCCTCACTCCAATCACTGAATTTGCTTTCCCGGCAAAAGCCTTTGCAAGTGGTCAGGCAATGTTGCCTTTGGGCTCTGCGGTCCGACCAAACTAGGGGGTTATACCACACCACAGTATATGCATATTTTATTTTCTTGGCAAACCTGACCCAAATGCCATTTTCACCCGTTGAGGAGGTCTTCCATGATTCCCCTGTCCCGTCCCCGTTCTTCTCCCGCTCTCCGAACCTCTCTTTAGCCCCTCATGCGCACCAACCATGAAAAGCAATTTCCTGGCAATCATTAAAAAACCACGCAGGTCGCGGTAGTCTGCTTTTTGCTTTTCGCCGGATCGCAAAGTGCCGGTGCCATGATGCTCCTCGGTGTTTACGAGCCGGACGGCACTGTGACGTGGAGCGGAGAATGGACGCTCCGAGTGGCTAGTATGTTTGGTCACGACGACAGGTCGATGGTGGACCTTGGAAATGGAACTTATGGCGTGCAGGGGTGGACATTCTATTCCGGCTATTATTCGTCCACGCTCCCGTACCTTTTGCAAGAATTCACCAGGAATCAATTAATTGTGTCCCCCAATTATGATCCTGTGCCGGGATTTTCAACCATGTGGCAAAGTGATACCGGCTGGGACTATGGAATCTTTTTTGGCGGCGCTTCGATTATTGATAATAACGCTTACAGCACCTCGACACTTCCGCCAATACCTGAGAGTATTGTGGTTCCATGGGACAAGATGGGCCTGCCGACCAATCTCGGATTCTTCCCAAGCTTTGTGGGAAACAACTATGTTAATTATTTTGGAGATGTTGTCCAATTTGTGCCGGCCCCCGCGGCTGCTGTGCCGGATGGTGGATCGACAGGAATCTTGCTCGGCTCCGTCATCGCTTTGTTTCTCGGTGCCATGCTTGTTTCCCGCCGAGAAAATCACGCCGGAACTTCGAGCCGCGCTCCAGGTCGGCGCCGGTGAAATGGTTGCGAAGATCCGCCGACCAGGGATGTGCCTTCGGCCAAACCACTCTGGGACTTTCATACGCAACCGGCGAAGGCGTGACCAAGGACAACGTCATGGCCTACATGTGGTCGGATATCGCGGCCCGAACCGGCATCATGCGCCCTGGTCCTTGCCGGGTCCGTGCTTTTGTTGCGCCGCCGTCGCCCGGCGCGATATCGATCTTGCTCCATCCCCTGACCACCCCTAATCTCACAGCACAGGAATACATCACCCATTTTTAATAACAAATCATTATGGCCAGGTATTCCAAAAAAGCTCAGTTTCATAAATCAAAGCTGCGGGGCCTACTTGCTACCGGGGCGTTTGCAAGCGATGCTCCCGGCATGAAGAATCCGGCAGTGACACTGATGATGATCATCGGGGTAAGCATTTCACATCGATGAGTTCGAGTTTCTGTCCGAAATTGAAATCCTGGTTTGAAAGTCATGCAAATCTGGTTCTGAAGGACTACCCCGCCGCAATTTCGCTCCTCAGCGAAAGGTGCCGATCATCGGCAGGAACATTGTGCGGATCGGCAACAAAGAGTTCAACGTCACTTCTGACCAAGACAGCTTGATTTGAAATCAAGAGTCCTTGGGTTCCAACTCTGTCAAAACAAGTGAAACAAATCGAGGATCGCATCGGCCGGATCAAACGCGATCTGGACCAACTCGGGCCGATGCGCCCCGGCTCTATCAGCCGTCAATACCGCAATCCACAGGAACGCAAGACTCCGTTCTACCAAATCAGCTACACCCACCGGATGAAAAGCAGGACGGAATACCTGAGGCGGGAGAACCTCAAGGCGGTGCGGGTGGAGGTGGCGAATTTCAAGCGCTTCCGCAAACTGGTTGACCAGTGGGCCGATGCGGCGCTAACACTCTCCCGGCTCAAGACAAGCCTCGGATTTCATTCCGACGAATCCTGAGCCGAAGAACTCCCCACTATTGAGTACTAATACTTAATACTATCTGCATGTCCCTTAATACATGCATGTTCCTAATACACCACTTGTCGTGTTTGCGGGTTATGGATAGCATGCCCGGTAGAAGCCATTCGGTTTGGGCGGAAAATAATCGGTGATGCTGAACAAGCCTGTCTCGCTGTCCGCGGTCAGCGATCCCAAGGTTGTTCTATTTCGCGTAAAGCGCAGGTCTTCCGACCGTTCCACCGTGAATGGCAGTCCCGGCACCCCCTTGAAATTCACCGTCACCCCGTTGGCGTTGTGGTGGATGCTTTGCGCTTGAGCAACCGTCCCCACCCCCACGGTGACGGTCGCCGTGACGCTGCCACCGCGACCGTCACCCACCGTGTAGGTAAAGGTATCCGCCCCGCCGGTGTAACCGTCGCCTGGCGTGTAAGTCACGCTTTTGTGATCCGTGCTTACCGCCGCCGCTCCATGGACCGCCGCGCCGATAGATGTGACCGTCAAGTGGCCCGTATCGACCGCATCCTCGTCCGTCGGCGCCTGCACGCCGTCGATGATGTCAATGGCCTGCGACGCGCCGCCCGGCGTCCAGACATATAAATGGGTCGCGACCGGCGCATGGTTCACCACCACCGCCAGGGTGACCGGCGTGCCGACGCCACCGGCGGCGTTGGTTTCAACGACAGAAACATTGCCCGCCATGCCGCCAAAAGTGACCGTTATCTGGTGGTTGTTAGGTCCGGTTTGGCCGGCGGTGATGCTGGCGCCGTTAGGCACGGACCAGGCATAGTGCGACCCGGAGGTCGGCGTCACCGCATAGGTCACGCCGGTTTGACCGGCCTGCACCAGGGAACTTCCGGTAATGGCGGAGGTCACCGGCAGGGCATGAATCGTGACTGTGGTGGATGCGGCAACCGAGGTGATGCCGTTCACCGTCACCGTGCAAGTGTAGGCACCCGACCAATCGGGTTGCGCGTTGGCATAAGACAGGTTGTTGCCTTTCGAATTCGATAGCGCGGGGCCGTTCCAGGTGAACGCGTTGGGGTCCGATGTGTAGGGAGAGGATGCGGTGAGTGTCGCTGTCGCACCCTGATAGACCGGCGTGTTGTTAGAAACGGTGGGCGCTGGTGGCACGGCACCCGGCAGGGCGATGAAAGAGACGCTTGGCCCGGACCACGTTTCACCGTAAGAGTTAATGGTACGGCACCGGTAGTAATACCAACTGCCCGCCACAAGTCCGGAGATGTTGGTGGAGAACGACCCCGCAGTGCGGGTGCCCAGGCTGACGCTAAGGTTCCATGCCAAATTGTTGGTGCCGCCGTCGGCCAGACCCCAGAAGATGCTTACCGATGTGGTCGCCCCGCCGGTGGAAACGAGGTTGCCGCTCAGCGTGGCCGAGGTGCCCAACACATTGGTTGCGCCATTGCCATTCGTGACCGCTGGCGGACGCTTCAGGTCCAACCAGGCTTGCGCAAACCGTTGGCCAATGGTTTTCAACCCGGCATCCAGATAATGAAGTTGGGTGGGATCCATCGCCAGTCCGTCGGTGTCCACCAACACCGTGTTGTTAGTTGCGGCGGCCACGGTGGCTTGCGCTGTGCGGACGGTGCCGGCCCCGATCAGTATCGTGGCCTTGTCGGCAATCCGGCCGATCACTACAGGAAGGTGGGCCATGCCAAGATCGCTCCGGAGGTGCTGGATGAAAATAGTTAGATTGTTGTTATAACTATTCGCGGTGTTCGGCAAGAGTGCGTCGGCTTCTCCCTGGAGCCAGAAAAACCCGGCGAATTCCGTTTCCGGTTCGATTTGCCGGGCGGCCGCCAGCGCTTTGTTCGCCCAGCTCACCATGGAATGATAGAGCGACTGGGAGTACTCCGCCGGCAAACCGGGATCGGTGGCATTGAAATACCAGGTGCCACCTCCCATCGTGGCAAAGCTGGCATCGAGACCCGTGCCGCCAAGGGCATATTTCGCGAGGTAGATGTGCTCTCCCAGTCCGCTGGCCAGGTCGCGCACGGTCGTGAACTCCGGCCCGAAGTTGTTCACGGTGGCATATTGGGCCGGATTCGTTGCGTTCCACGACAGGCCCGTATCACTCCACTGCGCATAGTTGATGAACACACCCTGCGGCGGCAGCCAATATCGGAAAGATGGCGGCTGGGTGATCGGTGGTGCATGGTTGGGGTCGGCCGAGAAGACCCGAACGTTGGATACGGATGCGCGTTCCGCCGCCGTGAGCGATGACCAGTCGCCCACCCCGGCCATGTTCGACTGGCCCGCAAAAAGAAAAAGCTTGGGTTTCGCGACCGCCATTGACGGCACGGACACCCAAAGCAAGCCGACGATCAGCAGCCGGAGTTGTGTTGAAAGAGTCGTATCTAGCAAATGGGTTTGCGGATTGCGGCAAAACGGTTTCTGTCTTAGTGGTGCCTGCGGGTGCGGAGGAAGGCGTCGGGGCGGCGGCGACGCAGCAGGGCGAACAAGAGGCCGAGGCTGCCTAACAATGCGGCGCGCGGTTCGGGGATGATGGTGGTAAAGGACATTACCAAGTCGGTATTGCCGTCCGCCAGGCCAATCGCGAAGGAACCGCCACCAAGATCATTGGAGAAACCGCTAGTGCCGTTGTTTGCGGCAGTCATGATGTTGAACAAATTCGGGTTGAATCCGCTGATCGTCGCGTCGGTCGAGAAGATGGTCCAGGTATAGTTCTGCGTGTTGTTGAAGCCAATGGCGTCACCATTGACGTCAACTGGGCTGATAGAAGAAAGACTCCACAGATTGATATTATAAGGGTTCGACGAATCGAGCAGACTCAGATCCAGCGTGGCACCATTGGTGAGGCTCACGGTGTCGTAACCTGTGCCGGCGGCGGCAGTGGCAGCATAGACTTGCCAGTTTAAATTGGCGTTGGCTCCCAGTTGGAGGGTGCCGCCATCCTGGGTGAGTGTGCCCGGGCTGTTACCGGGAGAGATGGTTCCGTAAGCGGTCACGATTTTGTTCGTGGCGAGCACCATCCCATTACCGCCAAGAGTCTGGCTGGATCCCAAAGTAAAGTTGCCCGTCAGGCCCGTGACGCTGAAGATTGCCCCGGAGGTGCTAACATCGATCCTGGATGTGTTCGCAATCGAACCACTGCCCGAGAGGGCCAGGACACCCTGCGTGATGGTGGTGGGCCCGCGATAGCTGTTGACTCCTGTTAGAGCAGTGGTTCCGGCGCCGGTCTTGACCACGCTGTTGGTGTTATCGCCGGTGTCGGTGATTGCGGAGCCGAGGGTGATGGAGCCGGAGGTGGCGGTGAGCGTGACGGTCTGCGCGTTACCGGCCGCCGTGCTTTGCAGGACGTTGCCGGTGACGATGGCTGCGCCGCTGGTTTCGTAGGCCCAGTCCTTGATGACGGCACCGGCGGTATTGTTGGTGAAGACCACCCGCATCCAGCCAAAATAGCTACCCAGTTTGAATCCGAGATAGCCTTCCTGACCCGCAGTGAAGGTGGTGCCCAGATGGTCAATGGATCCCCCCATGCCGGTGGCATATAACAGTCCACCATGGATGGTGGTGTTGGATGCGTATTTTTGGACCGTGTCCATGCCATTGGTGCCGTCGCGCACGGGTTGGAACAGGGTGTTGTTCGCCAGATACACACCACCCAGGTAGGGATTAAGGTCCCAGCTTCCATTAGAGTCCACATCGATCAAGGTTCCGGCGTAGTCCAGCGCGATAGGAGTGTCTTGGAGGTTGCTATAAATGACATCCGCCGAGCTGTGAACGGCCGCGCACAGGAATGTCAACACTGATAGATTACGAGCAAGTGATTGCATGACGGGATGGGAATGATGGTGAATCAGTTGATTATGACTTTGATTATGCAGAACGCCTGTGTCTTCTCATAGCCCTTGGCAGTCTTGATGAAGAGCGGGAAGGGAATGCTCACCGCATTCATATCGCCTTGGGACGCGATCACGGCGGGGTTGTTCAAATCGGGGGTTCCCGCATACGTTAGATTATCCGTGTCGGTGCTGGGATACCAATTGGTAAGATCGGCGCTGAAACTGACGGTGTAGGTGAGTCCCGCTTCCTGATAGTTCTGGCGGCGGCCAAACACGGTAGTGACTGCCGTGCCTGCGATTTGCATCGCGGGTGTCTGGCCAAGGGTGATATGGGTGGAATCTATCACGGAAATCGCGCCGGTATTGGTGGTGCCAAAGGCGTATTCCTTGAGACTGGCTTCATTATCGGGCTTGCTGTTAGCCGCGAGCCATGCCTGATAGAGTGTGTGGAACGTGGCGGTGATCGTGTGGGTCGTCGTCACGTTTGTGAAGGTATAACTGGTGGCCGGGGTCGCCGAACTGCCGTCCACCGTGAGCGTGGCCACGGCATAACCCGTGGCGGGCGTGATGCTGAACGGCTGGTTCTCGCCGTAGGTCGGCGTCGTGGTGTCCGGGCTGATGGTGCCGTGGTCCGTTTGCGTGACCGTGATGGTGGTCGGGATGGGCGCAAACGTGGCGGTGATAGAGTGGGTCGTTGTCACGCTCATAAACATGTAATTGGTGGCCAAATCGTCCGGAATGCCGTCCACCGTGAGGGTGGCCAAGGCATAACCCGTGTCTGGTGTGATGATGAACGTCTGGCTGCCATTGTAGTTCACGCTCGTGCTGCCGTTCGGACTGATCGAGCCGTTGTCCCCGGCGCTGGAGGTGATATTGTAGGTGTTGATGGCAAAGCTGGCGGCAATGGTGTGGGTCGCCGTGACACTGCTGAAGGTATAACTGGTGACCGCGCCGACTGAAGCACCGTCGACCAGGACATCCGCCACGTGATAACCCGTGGCTGGCGTGATGGTGTAGGCCTGGCTGTCATTGTAGTTCACGCTCGTGCTGCCGCTGGGACTGATCGAACCGTTGTCCCCGGCGCTGGAGGTGATATTGTAGGTATTGATGGCAAAGCTGGCGATAATGGTGTGGGTCGCCGTGACACTGCTGAATGTATAGCTGGTGACCGCGCCGACTGAACCGCCGTCCACCAGGACATCCGCCACATGATAACCCGTAGCAGGCGTGATGGTGTAGCCCTGGCTACCATTGTAGTTCAGGCTCGTGCTGCCGCTGGGACTGATCGAACCGTTGTCCCCGGCGCTAGAACTGATGTTGTAGGTGTTAATGGCAAAGCTGGCGGCGATGGTGTGAGTCGCAGTGACACTGCTGAATGTGTAGCTGCCGCTGCTGACCGCGCCCGGGTTGTTAACCCCGTCAACCAGCACCTGGTCAATGTGATAACCCGTGGCGGGCGTGATGGTGTAAGTCTGGCTGCCACCGGAGTTGACGTTCGTGACACCATCGGGACTGACCGTGCCGTTGGATCCGGAGCTTGCGGTGATGGCGAAGGTCGTCGGCAAGGCATTCACAGTAACCACTGTCGATGCGGCAGCAGAGATGGCCCCGTTCACCGTGACCGTGCAAGTGTAGGTGCCAGACCAACCGGGTTGCGCATTGGCAAAAGACAGGTTGTTGCCTTTGTAATTGGTTAAAACAGGGCCGTTCCAGTTGAACGCGTTGGGGTCCGTCGTGTATGGCGAAGAAGCGGTGAGCGTTACCGTTTCCCCCTGGTTGATCGGCGTATTGTTCGAAACAGTTGGTGCCGGTGGCGTGCCGGCCTGAATGGAGATATTGGAGAAACTGGCATAGGCTGCAGTCCTGTAATTTTGAAGATAGATTGTCGTCGTGTTCGTGCCTGTGCCACCGCCCGCAAAATAATCGGTGACCGTCTCGAACGCGGCGTCGTTAGCCGTGCCGGATCGAATGTACTGAAAGGTGCTGCCATATTGGACAACGACTTGGTAAGTGAGGGCGGGTTGACCACCTTGGCGGGCGACATCATATTGAATCCTATAGGATCCGGCGGGCAGGGAGATCTGCTGATAGAGGTAGCTCGAGCCGGTAGACCCCTGAATGATGCCAAAGGTGCGGCCACCGTAATCAGTCGGGCCGAACGTATTCTTAGGGCTTAGCGCCGTTGCCGCGCCCTCGACGCCGCTGTAGAGTGTACCCGTACCACCCCTGCCCCAGTTCGGAATGGCTGACGGATTGCCAGTATATCCGATAAGGCCAAAAGTGTTTTTGAACAACGAGGCGGATGACGTGAACGTGCCGTTGAGGACTTTTTCCTGCGCGTTTGCGGCCCCGGCCGTGACCCACAGGGCGGCTGCTAGAACAAGGAAACGATTCAGATTTTTCATGGTTTGGTTCATGGTTGGTTTCATATAATGTTGCGTCAATCATCCTAAAGATCAGCCCGCTTACCAGGCGCGGAAAAACTTGCGTGGCGGGGTGATCGGTTCGGAATAGGGCGAGACCGCGCCCGGCACATCGGTGAATGGCTTGGACAAGTCGTCAGTCTGTTGGAGTTTCCTGCCAAACCACGTGAAAGTGAACATCCCGTTTTGGGTGGCACAGTTGGAGATGTTGGAGGACAACCAAACGGCCTCCACCTGCTGGGTGCCGGTTGTTGTGTTGCCGCTGCCGTCGGTCACCGTCCAGGTGACAGTGGTCGTGCCTAACGGAAAAGCCGGCGGCGCGTTGTTCACCACCGACGCCACACTGCAGTTATCGCCCGTCACCGGAGTGCCCAGACTCACATGGATCGCCGTGCTGCCGGAATTGACCGGCACTGTCACGTTTACCGGGCAGGTGAGGGTCGGCGGGGTCGTGTCACGAACGATCACCCGCTGCGTGCCGGTCGTTTTGTTACCGCTGCCATCCTTCACCTTCCAGGTGACGACGGTCGTGCCTAACAGAAAAGTCGCCGGTGCGTCGTTCGACAACGATGCCACACTGCAGTTATCGCCGGTCACCGGAGTGCCCAGGTTCACACCGACCGCTACGCCGTTGGCATTGGCCGACACCGTCACGTCCGCCGGGCAGATGAGGGTCGGTGGGGTCGTGTCACGCACGATCACCTGCTGGGTGCCGGTCGCTGTGTTGCTGCTGCCGTCGGTCACGGTCCAGGTGACGACGGTCGTTCCTAACAGAAAAGTCGTCGGCGCGTTGTTTGACACCGATGCCACACTGCAGTTATCGCCGGTCACCGGAGTGCCCAGGCTCACATTGGTCGCCACGCCGTTGGCGTTGGCCGATACCGTCACGTCCGCCGGGCAGGTGAGGGTCGGTGGGGTCGTGTCCTGCACGATCACCTTCTGCGTGCCGCTCGTCTTGTTGCCGCTGCCGTCGGTCACCGTCCAGGTGACGATAGTTGTGCCTAACGGAAAAGTCGCCGGTGCATTGTTCACCACTGACGCCACGCTGCAGTTATCGCCGGTCGCTGGCGTGCCCAGGCTCACATTGGTCGCCACGCCGCTGGCATTGGCCGACACCGTCACGTCCCCCGGACAGGTGAGGGTCGGTGCTTGCGTATCGTTCACGGTTACGGTCTGCGTGCCGGTGGCCGTGTTTCCGCTAGGGTCATACCCAAACCAGTGGATGGTGGTCACCCCCATGGGATATTGCACGGGAGCGTCATTCCACACCGTCACCGTGCCGCCGGAGTTGTCGCTGGTGACCGGCGTGCCGAGCGCGACACCCGTGGCATAACTTTGGTTCAAATCCATGCCGATGGTCTTGTTAGCCGGGCAGGTCAGACCCGGCGGCGTGGTGTCCGGTGCGTCCGTGCCGGAATAGAAATTGTCGAATGTCGGGTCCACGCCCTGGGCATCATTATTCGCGATGCGGACATAACTGAACAAGCCGCTTCTGCCGTTGGTATAGGCGCCGGGATCCGGCACCACGAGGGTATTGGTCAACGCGCTAACGCCATCATAAAACATCAGCGGTATTCCCGTGTTCCCGTCAATGAATTGACCCTTGAGATAGGCTCCATCGCTCCAGAATACGAGCCGGTATCCGCCGCTACCTGGAGCAGGATAGCTGACGCCATTGTTTAAGTTGTAACCCTGGTCCGGGTAAACATTCAGCTCCGTAGGGGCGGTGGTGCCGGTATTGATTTTAAGAATTAACAGTTTGGACTCAGTTCTGACCCCGGTTTTCGAGACCCTCAACACCAAGGCATAACCGCCGGGGAAATTGCCGTTCGTGGGAATCGGCGACGGCACCCGCGCCATGACTCCCATATACTGGCCCTTGTTTTCCGACCAGTTCAGCAAATCCGCCTCCACATGGAATTTTGTGCGTGCCGGTTCATCCATCCGATAACTGCCGATACGGCCCGGGTCAGGGCTGGTCTGGCTCAAGACCCCCTTGAGCGACGTCATTTGATAGGCCCCGCTACCCGCCACCGCAGGAAACTCGAACAAAGAACCGGCGACGGGAGAGTAATGCGTCCAGACTGTGTCGTTGCCACCGTTGAAATCGTCAAAAGCAACCGGCAGGCTGGCGAGGCGGAGGGTGACGTTGGCGTAGGCGAGCGTCTTGTCGCCACTGCCGCTTAGGCGTCGTAAATAAATAAACATTACAATAGCGGTCATTTAGCATGGTATGATTTTGTAGTTCCATTCACCGTGAAATCTGTTCGGTTCAAGATGTATGGTATCCAGTTCCTCCTTTGACACTCTGCGTCCTATTGG
>CAISTY010000032.1 GCA_903888515.1 Akkermansiaceae bacterium
CCAATAGGACGCAGAGTGTCAAAGGAGGAACTGGATACCATACATCTTGAACCGAACAGATTTCACGGTGAATGGAACTACAAAATCATACCATGCTAAATGACCGCTATTGTAATGTTTATTTATTTACGACGCCTAAGCACCTTATCGGCAAGCTCCGGGTCGTCAGAAGCATTGAAACCGCTGGGCAGGAACAAATCACCCAGCGTCCAGTGGCGGCGGAGCACTATAGTGTCACCGGCGAGGGTGGCGGGCAAGGGGTCGATGAGGGTATTGAACGGCGGCGTGCCCGCACCCAGACTGCTGTCAGTGGCCAGGGTCACGGCACTGCCGCTGGCCGTGACCACATCGAAGCGCTGACCCTCGTTGTCACCGCCGGTCACTTCCACATAGTAGGAAGCTCCTAGTGCAAGCAAGGTGGCAAGGTCCACACTGCCGGCACTGTTGGTAAAGTTGAGGGTTTGGCCGTTAACTCCGCTAGAGGCATCCACCGTGCCGGTGAAGACGGATTCGCGCAGGAATGGATTGTTATAGGAGCGGCAGGATGCGAACGCGGTTTCCTTCCAGCCTTCCACTTCGGTGTAGGACGTGCGGTTGATCACCGGAGGCTCCGCCTGAGGATCTTCTTCGAGGTCCGCCTTGATGCGCACGAAGCCTTCGCCGCCGGTCAGTCCGGTGAGGGTTTCAAGGTCATGGATGGTGACGGTTTCCGTGCAGTCGCCGTTGTCTGCGGTGGTGATCATCAACGGCAGAATGATCTTGGTTTGCCAGACGGTCGGGTTATCGAGGACGGCAGCGTATTGCAGCGTGTAGGTTACGTTTTCCAGAGCACCTTTGGGACGGACAAAGACTCCTTCGAGGAGGTCGGGGTTGGACGTGGAGGGCTGGATGATCCAGGCGGTGTGATCGAGCCAAGCATTGCCCGCTCCGCTGTCATAGGGCATGGCAAAGGCGAATTCGGCGAAGTTGTCATATGCGTCGCCATCCGGGTTACCGCCGGCGGTTTCTCCGGGGTGCTGGAACTTCCATTCGGCCCAGTTGTCCGGGCAGGTATCGAGGGCCAGGATAAAGTTGTTAGCGGTGTTGGTTTGTCCGGGAAGCACCACGACCGGGGTCACATCCCCCACCACATCCAAATCGCCACCATCGGCATCACCAAAGCTGTTATAACCGAACGGCAGGGTTTGTCCGACCTGATAGGTGCCGGGAGTCACTCCGGTGAAGGTATAGAAACCGTTCGTATCCGTGACCGTGGTGATGGTTTGCACGCCGGGCGTGTTCGGATCCCCATCAACCGGGTTGCCGCTTGCGTCGAGCAGGGTGATGGTCACGCCTGCGAGCGGAGAGGTTCCCACATAGACATAGCCGCTGATAGCACCAGTTTGCTGGATGCCGAAGTTCGCGTTGGTCACATTGCTGGTGGCCACCGCCACTGTTAGCATGCCGTCGGGCGTCCCGTCGCTGCCCGCACCCGCGCCGAGATTCTCACCGGTGGTGACATATCCCGCAGGCAATGCCGCCGCCGGTGCCGTCGCTCCCGCGGTGCCTTGGGTGGTGGACAGGACAATGGTATAACCCGTGTTGGGGGCCACCGTGCCGAATGCATAACTGCCGTCCGCCGCGACCGCCACGGCCAGCACCACCTTGTTGCCGCCGTCTATCAGGTTGGCATATGGCGTGCCGCCGGCGTTGCTGCCGGTGCCATTTACCGTGTTGTCGGTCAGGCCGTTGGCGTCGTCGAAAACATTGCCCGCGATGCCAACCGCCGTGAACGGAAGGGTCACCGTGACCGCAGCCGATTCCCGGTCCGCCGCGTCCACCGCCGTGTAGGTGAAGCTCACCGTGATCGATCCGTCGGCCGGGTCCGCCTTGAGCAGCGAAGGATCATAACCGGTGATCTTCTGGCCCGCGGTGACCGCCGCGCCGTTGTAATAAAGCGTGCCGTGGGCTGGCAGCGTCTTGATGACAAACGTCGTCACCGTGGCATCCTCAGGATCCGTGCCGTTCAGCGCGGGAACCGTCACCTCAGCCGTGCCGGCCGGGTTGAGTTGTGAGGCCGCCGTGACATCATTGGCCGTCGGTGTCCGTTCGATGCCGAAGTTCGCGTTGGTGATGTTGTTAGTGGTAACCGCCACCGCGAGGATGCCGTCGGGCGTCCCGTCGCTGCCCGCTCCCGCGCCGATATTCTCGCCGGTGTTGACAAAACCGGAGGGCGGAACCGCAAGCGGAGCCAAACCACCAATCAGACCTTGGTTGGTGCTCAGCATCACGGCATAACTCGTGTTGGGAGCCACTTTGCTGAAAGCATAACTCCCGTCTGCAACCACAAGTACCGATTGCACCACCTTGTTACCGCCGTCAACCAGATTTGCATAAAGCGAGGCCCCCGCATTGGTGCCTGTGCCATCCACGGTATTCATCGGGGAGCCCAGCAATCCATTGGCATCGTTATACACATTGCCGGAGATGCTGATATCGGTGAACGGCATGGTGACGGATACCGCTGCGGATTCCACTCCTGCCGCATCCCGCACCGCATAGGTGAAACTCACCGTGACGACTCCGTCGTTAGGATCGACCACCAGCATGGACGAGTCATGATTCAGGATGACCTGGCCCAGCGTCACTGCGGAACCGTTATAAAACAGCGTGCCGTTGGCAGGCAGCGTTTTGATCACCACCGTGGTCACCGATGCATCCTCAGGATCGGTGCCGCTCAAGACTGGCACCAGCACCTTGGTCGTGCTTCCCGGATTGAGTTGGGCCGGAGCTGTCACCGCGTTGGCGGTCGGCATCCGTTCAATGCCAAAGTTGACGTTCGCAACACTGGCCGTTGCCACTGTCACAGATAATATTCCGTTAACCGCGCCGTCATTACCCGCGCTTATGCCGAGGAATTCACCGGTGTTGACCCACCCGGAGGGCAATGTCGCTGCCGGAGCGGCAGCACCGACGGTTCCCGCCGTGGTGCTCAGCACCACCGTATAGGTTCCTGCGGCGACCGTACTCGGGAATACATAGCTTCCGTTCGCGGCAACCGCGACGACTTGCGAGACGTTGTTGCTGGCATTGACCAAGTTCGCATGGAGCGCGCCGCCCGCATTGGAACCAATGCCATTCACCGTGCTGTCAGTTAGACCGTTGGCGTCGTCATAAACATTGCCACTGACGCTGATGCCAAGGAACGGCATCGTCACCGTGGCCGCAGGCGAACTCTTGCCCGCCGCGTCGGTCACCGAATAAGTGAAACTCACCGTGACGCTGCCATCGGCCGGATCGACCGTCAGCAGCGACGCATTGAAGATGGGGATGCTTTGGCCAAGCGTCACCGCCGTGCCATTGTAATACAGCGTGCCGCTCGCTGGCAGCGTGTTGATCACCACCGTGGTGGTCGCACCATCTTCCGGATCCGTGCCGCTTAGAGCGGGCACCGCCACCCGGGTCGAGCCACCCGGATTGGGTTGCGAAGGCGCACTGACCGCGTTGGCAGTTGGCAAGCGGTCGATTCCGAAATTCGCGTTGGAAACATTGGTGTTGCTAACCGCCACCGCGACAATGCCGTTGACCGTGCCGTCATTACCCGTACCTGTGCCGAGGAATTCTCCGGTATTGACCCAACCGGCGGGCAATGCGGCCGCCGGTTGCGTGTTGCCCACCGTCCCTGCCGTCGTGCTCAGGACCACGGTATAATTGCTGGTGCTGGCGCTCGATGCGACCGACCCGAAACTATAAGTTCCATCAGCGGCCACAGCCACGACTTCCGCCACATTGTTGGCACTGTTGATCAGGTTGGAGAATAGCAATCCGCCCGCATTGGTGCCAGTGCCGTCCACGGTATTCACCGGAGTGCCTAGCAGTCCGTTGGCATCGTCATGGACATTGCCGGCAATGCTGATATTCCCGTCGAGAGGAATGAACGACAGTGTTACGGGAGCCGTGGTGGAGGATTCCACCCCTGCGGCGTCCACAACGGAATAGTTGAAAACCACCGTGGTCGCACCATTACCCACAGGATCGACCGTCAGCAGCGATGGGTCGTAATTGGTGATAGTCTGTGCTGCAACGACCGCGACACCGTTATAATACAAGGTGCCGTTTGCCGGCAACGTCTTGATGATCATGGTGGTCACCGGGCTGCCCTCCGGATCAGTGCCGCTGAGCGTGGGCACGACCACTTGGGTGCTGCCACCTGGATTGATGGGCGAGGATGACACGGCGTTGGGTACCGGCCGCTGATCGATGCCAAAGTTCGCGTTACTTACATCGCTGGCACTCACGGTCACCGCAAGGATGCCATCCACCGTGCCGTCATTCCCCGCACCACTGCCCAGGTATTCCCCGGTGTTCACCCATTCTGCGGGCAAGCTGGCAGCCGGCGCAATTGCGCCCACCGTGCCGGCCGTGGTGCCCAGCACCACCGTATAACTGTTAGGATGGACATTGGGGAAGACATAGGTGCCTCCTGCGGTCACGGCAACAGACTGCACGACCTTGTTGCTGCCATTGACCAGAATTGCGTAAAGCGTGCCGCCCGCATAGGTTCCCGTACCATTGACCGTGCTGTCGGCCAGGCCGTTGGCATCGTCATACACGTTGCCGCTCAAGCCCGGGTATTGATAGCCGAAATTGCTGGTAATGTTATCCAAAGCCAGGGCGCTCAGGGTGACGGAAGTTTGACTATCCTTGACGGCATCCGGATCGGCCACGAGCTTATTCAGATAAGCTGGCAGGGTGGACGTGTCAACCACCACCGTATAAGTGCCCAGTGCCAGGTTGTAGAGTTGATAGGTGCCGGCCGGGTCGGTATCCGCGAAGGGTTCGCCCGCGTCCCGCACGCCATTGTGGTTGAGGTCCGCGAATACGGTTACGTTCGCGATCCCCTCACCCGCGTCCGGCAGGCCATTGTTGTTCTTATCCTGGAAGATCGTGGTGCCAATTGTTCCCGCAAGGGTCGTGATGGATGCGGTGCTGCTCACCGGGGGAAGCGGATTACCACTCGCGTCCACCGCATACGAGACATCAGCCGTGTTATCCGCGGGTGCGGCCGCGCCATTGACCAGCAGGGTGACATCAATCGTTTTGGAGGCATTCACCGCGAGCGGGCCGATGTTATCCCACAGCAATGACCCGCTGCCGCTGGAATCGGGCGGAGTGGTAGCCGACACAAACGTGAACGATTTGCCGCTGAAATTATCCGATACCGGCAGGGTGGTGATAGAGGTGGTGCCGGTGTTCTGCACCACGATGCGGAACGTGACATTGTCGCCCTTGTAGGCAGGGCCGCTGGCGGGTGTTAGCAAGGTCTTGGTAATGGTGACCTTCGGTTTGTCGATGGTCACATTGGCCGTGGACGGTCCCGAGGTGGCCGTGCCGCCCGCGCTCGCGGAATTCGCGGCGGTGCCGATGGCCAGCGCGGTGAAATTCACCTGGATGTTGACGATCTGCCCGGGATTCAGCGGCCCGACGTTGGTCCAGTTCAAGGTGCCGGTGCCGGTTGAATTCGGCGCGATGCTCGCACCCACATACTGGAGCCTGACATTGTCATAACTATCGGCCACCGAAACCGTGGCCAGCGCGGTGCTGCCGGTGTTGGCCACCTGGATGTTATAACTGATTGCATCGTTGAGCAACGCCTTGCCGGATGCCGGGCTAACCAGGGATTTGTAAATGCTCACGCTGGAGGTGGCGGTAGTGGCAATGACCGCATTGGCGGACGAGGTGTCCGTGGGATCCACCGCATCGATATAAGTCACCAGCAGGCTGGAACCGGCGACGATGTCGAGTGCGTTGTTGTCTTGTGTGACCGTGCCCGTGTTCACGGTGAGCGGGCCGCTGCGGAAGATCCCGGTGTCCGGCCCTGTTTCCGTTAGAATGATGGTTTCCCGGTCGCCGGTGCTGGTGGTGACCACTGCGGTGATCGTCTGCACGGTCAGGGGATCGGTGTTCTTGTCGCCGTCGATCACCTGCACATGGGCCGGGCCGCTGGTGGTATAACTCGTGACGGGATTGCCGGATGCATCGGTGAAAGTGGTGATGCTCGGCGTGCCGAGGTCTTGCTGGGCCACCTGCAGCGGCGTGGTGGCGGTCGCGTTGATCCCTTCGGTGCCTTCGTTGGCTTTCGCCGTGATCGAATATCCGCCGAGGCCCGGGCCCGAGGTCCACGCGTATTCGAAGGTCTTGCTGCTGGTCGTGCTCGCCACGGTGGATGTTAGATTCACCGTCGCAGTGCCGCCCGACGGATTGGTGATCGTGACATCGAGGCTGGTGATGTCATAGGCCCCGAACGGATCGCTGGCGGTTGCCCGGATATATGCTTGCTGACCATTGTTCACGCTGCTGACCTGTGTGCCACCCGGATACGGAGCGTCAAAAATGCCGAAGGAATCCACCGTGATGACGGTGCTGGTCGGCAGGCTGATGGCGGACGGCTTGGTGGTGCTGTCATAATCGACCACGAAGCTCACCCCGCTCTGGTTGTTGGTAATATCCAGATAGATGAACTCGCCGATCGCCACGGTGGTAACCCCCGTGGGTGATCCGCTCCAAGTGAGCGTGCCGGCACCGGAGTTATAGGTCGGATTTGTGAAGGTGGCGAATGCCGTGGCACCCGCGTAAGTGGTGCCCTTTTTCAGCGTGGCGGTCACGGCGGGCGAACCGGGCATCGTGCCGGTGATGCCGGAAACATAGGTGGTCAGCCCGATGGCTCCACCCGCCGGCATGGTGAATGCCTTGGCCATCGCCGGAGCCTGGGTGAAGGTGACGCTGCTGGTGCCACCGCTTACGGCAGCCGGCTTGATGGCCACGCCGCCAATCGCCCAGTCGGGCTTTGGCCCCGAAGCTTCGTCCCAATTCATGCTAGTGGACGTGCTGGTGGCAGGTTTGGTGCTGCCATCACCGCGCATCGTGCCGGAGATCAGCCCCCACCGCACAACCTGCGGCTCGGTGACCCTGGGCACCACCGTATCCGTCCAACTGACCGTGTCAAACACGAGGTCGCCGCTCACCGAGGTGACTGTCACGGTGGGGTTGCGGTTTGCCGCAGCGGAATTCGAGGCAAACGGCCCCAGCGGGGTCGTCTGGTCCACTCCTGAGAATGCGGAGACACCCACGGTCGCCCCCTGCGCCGGGGCACCGGAAAAATTCACGCTGACCGTGTATGGCCCGGTCGGAGGGTTCAAAACTTTCCACATTTCCATTCTGGCCGTACTTGTGGTGCTCACGCCGACCCGATTGAGCGTCGCGGTATAGGTCACGCCATTCACAACAATGTTAGAAACCGTGACCGCATTGATCAAGGAAACGCCGACAAGCAGAAGGCGATTGGTACCGGTGGGATTCACGCTGGCAACGGACACCGCCGCCGCCGTGCCTGAACCGGTCCAACTGTTGACATAACTCACCGCACCTGATCCCCCGTCGCTGGCGGAGAGCGTCACCGTGCTCGCCGTGGTCACATCGCCGGCAGCCACCGGATCGACGCGGTCCAAGGCTTGGCTCGGATCGCTCAGATAGAGTTTTTTGACCGGAGTGGTCGCGATGATGGAAGCGTTGGCGGAACAACTCAGGCCGGTAACGGAGTTGGTATAGCTCGCTACCAGGCCGTTGCCCGCCAGGGCATAGAGTGTGGCATCCTGTGCGCCGGAGCCCGACGTGGTGGACGACGGCAGCGGCGCGGAACTGGTGAAGATCCCGGTATCGATCCCGGTTTCGGTTAGAACAATCGTCTCCATATCTCCGGTGGTGGGATTGCTCACGAGCACGGAGATCGTCTGGATGGTGGTCGCGCTGGTGTTGGCCGCAGTGTCGGTGAGCTTGAGATACACCCCGCCGTTGGCCGGATAGGTGGTGACCGTGGTCCCGCCGGAATCGGTGAACGTGACGGTGGGCGGAGTCACTGCTGAATTCACCGTCGTCGTCGTGGTGCACGTGAATGACTGGCCGCCGGTCGAAGTGCTAACAACATTGGTGATGGTAGTGGCCCCCGGATTAACCGTGATCCGGAATATGACCTGACTGTAGGACCCCGGCGGAATGGAATCCAGCGTGTATCCCGCTTCATCCACCGGGAACCTGGTGGCTGGCAGCGAGTTGTCGTCCGCTGCCAGACCATTCACAAAGGTGCTTCCCACCACATAGGTCACGCTGGTTGGCAGCGTGTCGAGCACGATGGTGTTGTCGAGATCGACCACGCCTTCGTTAGAAACCCGGATGGTGTATTCCAGCGTATCGCCCACGTCGATCAGGCCGTTGGCATTGACATCAACGGCGAGCTTGGCGGTCTTGATGACGGCCGGTTGGGGAAACGGCACGATGGTGGTGCCGAGGTCGAGATAGGGACTGGCGGGGCCAGCCTTGGCCGGGTCCTCGCCCCACGCGGAAGCCACGCGGGTGCCGTCGGTGGTAAAAATCCGCGCCCCCGTCATGTCCCGGTCGGTCGCATCGTATATCTGGATCGACTGCCATTTGGAGACGACATGGGAAACATCATATTTGGCTCCATTGGGTGCGGTATTGGCACCGGTCGCGAGGTTTCCGGCATAGTTGACATAGACCGTGGTGTTAGCGGTGGGGGTGATCCACACCGGGCTGCCGTTGGCGTCGGGCCTGGTGTTGGTTCCGGTGGTGTCCGAACCGGGGCCCCAGGGGACGATGATGCCGGTAGTGAGGAAGTTATCAGGCAGTAGCGCATAACCCCAGTCATGGGTCTGGTTCGAGGATGCCGCGCCACCACTGTCGTTCGCGCCCACCGCATAAAACATCTCATTTCCCGCAGTAATGAAATGGGCGCCGGAGTTCATCGGCATCGTGAACTGATAGTTGCCGTTGGCCGGCACGCTGAAAGTCCCGGTGCTGCTCGATGTCTCGTAGGTGACGGTGATGGCGGCGGCGTTGGGATTGTAGAGGAAAATGTTATGGGTTTCGGAGGCCAGGGTGGTGCCAACCGGCGCGAAATAACTGGGTCCCCAGAGATTGGTCGGACGGATCGCGAAGGTGCGGCTTTCATAGGTCGAACCGATATCCCCGGTCAGTTCCTGCACTTGGACGGGTTTATTCGCCGTGACCGCCGCCCCGGCTTTGACTCCGCCGTTGATGAACATCGCTTCACCGAGGTTGAGGTTTTTGGTGACATCGACCGTGCCATTGCCGTCGATATCGACCTGGGCGGTCGTATTATCCTGGGATGCGATGATGTGCAGGGAGGCATACTCAAAGAGTTGCGCCGCACTCGTATTCGTACCGACGGGAATCTTGAAGGTGGTACCGCATTTCCGGGTATCATAGACCTCCGTCGCGCTGCAGAGCACCGTGCCAGGAGTCACCGCCCACGCGGCGCGGGTCATGGCGATGGCGGAGGTCGCACCGATGCGGTCGCGCCCGTCATAAGCGAGCGTCCCGGCACTGCGGGGAAGACTGACCACGTTCTGCAATTTGATCACCGCACCGACGGGCAGGATGTTAGACGGATAACCCGGCGGTTGGCCGTGTGCCGGATTGCCATCACCCCAGATTTGGGTGCTGGCTTGGATGGGATTGCCGGGATCGACCTCATACCCGTCCTCCCAGTGGTCATACAAGATGATCGTTCCCGCAGTCGGCACCACGATCGAGATGGTGGACTTGATCTGGTTGCCCACCGCAGTGCCGGTTATGTTTATCGCCTTGAGCGACGTCTGGAAGTCCGCTTCAGGAAACGGCACGAAGAATGTTTGCTTCACCGACGGCAGCGCGCCTGCGGGCATCAGCGACAATAACATGGCCATCACCGCAGCAAGATGGAGTTGATGTTTCATGGTTTGGATGGGCGTGAAACCAGGGGAATTTTTCATGGGAGCGTTAGGGTTTTCACCAAAACGGACACCTGTCACCCGGGGAAAAATCCGGTTTTCACGGCAAAATCAAGAAAGAAATTAACGAATGTTGACGAACTGGAAAAGTTAACTACCCAGGTTGCAACCCACGATGGGGCAGCGCTGGCGCATGGATTGGGTGCGAAATGGAGCGGCAGGGAAAACCCGGCGTTTGTGATAAACGGGTCACGGTTTGCACAACACCAAGAGGCACCGGTTCGAAAAGGATGCCAGCCATGCGCCGACCCCGCTTGCCGGGCCACCGCGCTCCATGCCTTCACAGTCGATGATCATGGATGGCATGCGGGTGATGGGAGAACCCTTCTCCGGGAATACCCGGCTGTTAAACCGGGGGCGGGTGATCATCGCCTGCGGGATCCAGCATTTCCCGCACCAGCGCTAGAAACCGGTCCCGCATGACTCCGACCTCATAATATTCCTCCGCCGCACGACGACTGTCTGCCGCCATCCCGCGAAGCTTGTCAGGTTGCTCTAACAGCCCGTGCCACGCCCGGGCGAGTGCGGCCGGGTCCACATAAGTCCCATGAGTCCCATGAGTCCCATGGGTCTGCCACGACTGCGCGGTCGCCCCCCCCACCGGCACCAACACCCCCACCCCGGCTTTTTCCAGGATTTCAGGAAACGAGGCGGCGGCGGGTTGCACCACGGGCACTCCGGACGCCATGGCCTCGATCACATAGAGTCCGAACGCCTCGGGATAGGTTGCGGGCACCGAAAACAGGGTCAGCGCCCTGAGCATCCGGATCTTCTCCTCACGCGAAATGTTGGTCTGCCAGCACACCTGGTCGGTCAGACCTGCCGCTGCCAGGCGTTGTTGCAACGACTCGATCAGCGGGAGGTTTTCTGCGGTTGCGGCCCCGGCCAGATGCAGCCGCGCGTCGGGGTGACCCAGCACCGTGCGCAGGTGGACAAACGCATCCACCATGATTTCCAGGCCTTTCTCACGCGCCATCCGCGCCAGGAATCCAATCACCGGCGGCCCCGGCTTTTCCGTTAGAGGAACATAGCCGTCCAGGTTGATTCCGTTAGGCATCACCTCGATGGTCAGGTTGTCCGGGCCCAGCCGTTGTTTCATCAGGTTTGCATAGAACCTGCTAGGGGCCACCAACAGGTCGGCATCGCGCACCCGCGCCGCCAACTCGCGCCAACAGTCGTCCCGGTAGGGTTCGGGCAAATGGTCTAAAAACGTGTCTTCCCCTTGGAAGCAGCAAATCACCTTCACCCCCATGCGCCGCTTGAACTCGCGGATCATCCCTGCCTGCAGTGCGGTGGAGAGACAGAGAATGTCGGGCGTTTCCTGCTCCAGCCAAGCGCAGAGTTGATCCAACTCCTTGCCAAAGCGGTGGTCTTCCAGGCGCAGCATCGCCAGGGTCATCTCGCCATGATCGCGGGCCGAGGTCATGTGGCTGTGCCGTGCCACACCGCGCAACAAACGCGGATGGTTGAGCAGTTTGTCGAACCACCCGGGCAGGTACCGGGACCCGGCAAATTTCTGCCGCAGGTAAATGTTGATCCCGCCGAAAAACACCGGCACGGCATGACTGCCGGCCAACACTTCCTCGTCCAACTGCAATGGCAGATACATCGGCAACAACGAAACCTCGTGCCCTGCTGCAAGCAGCGCCTTGGTCAGGGCGTTGTCCCGCATGCATGCACCACAATACCAGCCCCCCGTACCGGGTGTTAGAAAAACAATCTTCAGACGCGCGCTCATTTTCGCATCCCCCCTTCCCCGATCACAAACAGGGTGCCGCCCGCACCCCCAATCACGATACGCCCCCCGGCAAACGCCGCCGCCACCGCCAGATTCTCACCCAGATCAAGCCGCCAGATTTCCCGGCCATCCTGCTTGTCCACCGCATACAAGCGACCGTCAGCCGAACCGAACACCACCGCATCATCAAACACCAACGGTGAGCTTTCCACCCGCCCGCCGGTCTTGAATTTCCATAACTGTTTCCCGTTCAGGCGATCCACGGCATGCAGATGCTTGTCGCGCGATCCAACGTAAACCCGTGCCTCGTCAACCGCCGGAATCGTTAGAAACTGCGCGCCATCGTCCTCATACACCCACGCCGGCTTGTTAGCCTTCACTTCGGCCGCCACCAATTGGTCCGCATGGTTCACTGCGTAAACCATGCCATCCCGGCTCGTCAGCGAGCGGATGATTTGCGCGGCGGTGGGCACTTGGCTCAGCTTGCTGCCGTCCTTGAGGTGGATCACATGAATCACCGAATCGCAGCCGCCGAATGCCACCAGTCCGCCGTCCATGATTGCGGGCGTACCGTTGATATAATCCTGCGTCTCATGTCGCCACACCTCCATCCCATCCCGGGTTCGCAAACAGCGCGACACTCCGTCGTAACCATTGACCAACAGCCATTCATCCGTGCCGTCCGGACTGGCAACCACCACCCCGCCAGTGGGAAATTTTTCCTCGCCCTCGATCTGCCAGATCTGCTTGCCGGTCCCGGCGTCGAGGGCGCGGAACACGCCGTCGTTGGATCCCGCGAACACCCGGCCTGCGGCAATCGCCGGAGTTGCCTCGACGGTATCCTTGGTGTTGATCCGCCAACGTTCTTTTTTTGTTAGCATATCCACGGCAATCACCGCTCCCTCATCGTTGCCGAATACCACTATTCCGTTAGAAATCGCGGCTTCCGAAGTCACCGCGCCCTTGGCGGAAAATGTCCACTCGACCACCGGTTGCTGCACCACCCGGTCCCGCACGCGCCCTTGCAATTCCTTGCCGCCGCGTGTCATCGGCCACTCGTGCGTCCGCCATGCACCGGATTCATGAACCCCGGCCGACGGCGTCCCGGGCCCATCCTTTTTCCCGCCGCATCCCGTCACCAGAACCAGCACGGCCAGCAGCCAGTGGATCAGTGATCGCACCGGGCCATCAGCCAAAACGTTGCATGGGGTGGGGTGATCGCGGGCCATCGGGAGTTGCGAATGCTCGATACGCTCGCAATACACTAGTTCCTTCAGCGGTGTCACGCAAGGAATGTTCCTACAGGACTGTTCCAAACAGGGAACTCTTGACCCCGCCAGTGTGCGGCCTCCGAAATAACCGTGCGAAATCCGCAAAGGTGAAATCACGCCGGATTGCCAGATTCCCGTCCTCCTGCCGGAACGCAATGGACGGGTGTTGCGTTGCTGATCGGCCATTGTGGGGATTGATGATTGCGGATTGAGGATTGAGGATTGAGGATTGAGAATGATCTTCGATCCACGATCTTCCATCCATTAGAGGGGCACGGGCGGCCCGCCCGTGATCGTGTGCTACCAACTGACATCCCATGTGACCATGGCTTGGCCTTTGCCCTTGCAATCGGGACAGGGTTTTCGTCCTCGTAAAGCTCCCAGTACGCCCTTGCCAAAGCAACTCGCGCAGGCCCCCGGTTCCAGCAGCCTGATTTCATAAACACGTCCATCCTTGAGATTCCTGACGAACTCTTCCTTGTCCGGCGCAGCGGGGTTTTCCTTGGCAATCACCTGTTTGAATTGCTGATATCTTTTGGCGGCCCCCATTACTGTTGTAAGGTCGCAGACGCCATCTTCCACCAAGACCACATCCACCCCTCGGGTCTCCAGCAATTCCGGGTCAACCAATAACACCGCAATGGTTCCCGCTTTGCCTTTCGCGGTATAAAGATGAAAACCGCCCTTTGGTCCCAGTGCCTGTATGATGACCAACCGCTCGGGTTCCCCCACCGTCTCTGGCGGTGGTCTCCGCAGGGCTTGCCACAACTCCAGAAACTTGGCGCTGGTTTCCAGAGCATTTGCGGTGCCAATCCGGGACGCCTTGAACTCCTTGTGGATCTCTTCTTTGGCAAACATCGGCACCAACGTCAAAAAGCAAAGCAATAGTGTTTTCATGGGGATTGTGTTTTCGGGGTTTGATTTTCAATGCAGCCAGCGGTCCACCGCATGGGAAGCGCGCGAATGTGCCGTTAGAACTTCCAATCGTGCTGGTCGAGGTCGCATACACAGGCGGCTAACAGCCGGATGCAGGCGGCGAGGTCCTCCTTATGGCAGGTCTCAATGCTTTGGTGGATGTGACGCGTGGGGACGGATACCGCTCCGGCGATCGAGCCACCGCCGACCATGCGTTGGAGGCTGGCGGTGTCGGTGCCGCCGGCACTGAGAATTTCCGGCTGCCATTTGATTTTGTGGCGTTTGGCGGTGGCTTTCATGAACTCTATCATGCGGTAATCACAAATCACCGACGAGTCCATCAGCTTGATGGCCGCTCCCTCGCCCAGTGCGGTGCAGCGTTCCTGCGGGGTGGAACCCGGAACGTCATAAGCGATGGTCGTGTCCAGCCCGAAACTGAAATCCGGCTGAATCTGCAGCGCCGAGGTCTGCGCACCGCGCAATCCCACTTCCTCCTGCACCGTGAAAACCGCATGAAAATCATAGGCCGGCCTGGTCTTGGATTGTTTCAACACGCGCAGGGTTTCAATCAGCACAAAGACCGAGGCGCGGTTATCCAGCGACTTGACGTTGACGCAATCGCCCAGCTCTAACAAAGGTGAGTGCCGGGTCACGAAATCCCCGACCGCAACCAGCTTGGCCACCGCCTTTTTCGTCATGCCGGTATCGATGAAGAAATCCTTGATTTGGGCCACCTTGGTTTTTTCCTCGGCGCTCATGATGTGAACCGGCTTGGAACCCATTACGCCGAAAACATCCTTGCGACCATGAATGATCACGCGTTGCGATGTCAAAGTCTTGGGATCGAAACCGCCAACCGGATTGAAACGCACGAAACCCTGGTCATCAACGTGGGTGACGATGAAACCGATCTCGTCCATGTGCGCGGCGGCCATGGTTTTCTTGGCGGAAGAGCGGCCTTTTTTCAGGGCGATGATGTTGCCCATGTTGTCGGTACGGATGTCGTCGGCCAGTCCCTTGAGCTCCGACAATACCAGTTCGCGGATCATTTTCTCGTAACCCGGCGCACCGGGAGCTTCACAAATACGGGCTAACAACGGGATATCGACTGACATGCTGCCCCGATACTAATCGCAGGACGCCCGCTGACGAGCCCGAAATACACGACCCCCGGAATTGTGTATAAAGACCAGGGGCGTGCCGGCGGCCTATGGATCCTGAGCGCGTTCACTCGGTGTCGGGGGGGGGGATTCTTCCTTTGCTTCCTGAGTGATTTGTTTCACCTGTTGCTTGAGTTCACCCATGGTGGCGGGATCCCCGTTTACAAGGTACAATTCGCGAATCGGCGCGGGTTGCGCGGCGAGCGCCTGCGCCATGGCGTGCATCGATTCCTCTTTTACGGCTTGGTTGCCTAGTGTGCCGGACGATAATTAGCTATACAGAACAGAATGCGCGTGTAAAATACGCGCATGGCCCGTCCGATTCGCATTCTTTCGCTTGATTCCGTCCAACTCCGGGAACTCCAGACCATGATCAAAAGGCCCAAAGCGTCTCAACGGGAAGTCAGGCGAGCTAGGATAATC
>CAISTY010000033.1 GCA_903888515.1 Akkermansiaceae bacterium
ACGGATTCCACACAAATGACCGTATCACCAGTCACAACCATGCATCACCAACAAAATTCAGAGACGCACCAATGCCCATGAAATCAACGAAAGCCGCACCAGTCACCACATCCGACCCCGATCGGACATCAGGATGTCCAGTCCAGCCCGCTGCATTCACTCTTCATGGGCCGGGCGGTTCAGAGGGTGCGCCTGTTCCAGGCGACCAAGTCCTTGTAAGCAAGCCCCGAGCCGCCGAAAAGATCGAGGGCGCTGCCCACCGTGATGTCCACCCGGCCGTGCCCGGCGCTCGCTACGAGCCGCACGTCGTCCATGGTGGCCGCGCCGCCAGCATAGGTGATGGGGATTTTCCCCCACGATCCTAACAAGGCCACGAGTGCCGCGTCGATTCCGCCGCACAGCCCCTCGACGTCGGCGGCGTGGATCAGGAATTCCGCACAATGGGGTGCGAGGAAATCGAGCGTGGCCGGCGTGACATGCAGCGCGGTGAGTTTCTGCCAGCGGTTCATCGCCACCGTCCAACCGTGAGGAGAACGGCGGCAGGACAGGTCGATGACGAGCTTGTCAGCACCGATCGCTTGATTCAGCGCCCGCAAGGCGTCTGCTAGAAACGCCCCGTCAGCATCGAACAAAGCGGAAGTGACGATCACGTGGCTGGCTCCGGCGTCGAGCCAGGCAGCGGCATTGGATGTGGTGATGCCGCCGCCGATCTGCAGGCCGCCGGGCCATGCGGCGAGCGCCTCGCGGGCCGCCGCGTCATTGCCCGGGCCGAGTTGGATGATGTGGCCGCCGGTGAGGTGGTCTGCGCGGAAGGTTTGGGCGAACCATGCAGCCGGCCGGTCCGAGACGAAGTTTTCCTTCAGTCCCGAGCCATTGTCGCGCAGGCTGCCGCCGACGATTTGTTTGACCTTTCCCTGATGGAGGTCGATGCACGGACGGAAGCGGGTCATGGCTCAGATATCGATTTCGCCCTCGAACACGAAGTCCGCAGGGCCGGTGAGGGTGACGTTTGTGAAGGCACCCTCGCTGGTTTTTTCAAATCCGATCTCCAGGGTGTCGCCGCCGGCGACATCGACTTTGATCGGGGGGGGCGCTCCTGTTAGAAGGTGATGGATCAGGGCACAGGCGGCCACGCCGGTGCCGCAGGCCAGGGTTTCATCCTCGACGCCGCGTTCGTAAGTGCGGATTTCGAGGTGGCCGTGCCGCAGCACGGTGGCGAAGTTCGCGTTGGTACCCGCCGGGGCGAATGCCGGGTGCTGGCGGATCGCCTTACCATGGACGAAGACGTCGAGTTCCTCGAACGCTTCGCCACCGGGCACGAACGCCACGACGTGGGGGACGCCCGTGTTGATGAAATGCAGTTTGGCATCCAGATCCGGAATGGTGGCCCCGGTGTCGAGCCGGAGATCCTTGGGTTGGGACATGGCGATGCGCACATCGTCACCCACCATCTCCGCAGTCAGGATGCCGGTCTGGGTCTCGAAGGTCACCCGGTCGGGATTTTCCTTGAGCAGATGCGCGGTGAAACGGCCGAAGCAGCGCGCGCCATTGCCGCACATTTCGGCTTCACCGCCGTCGGCATTGTAGTAACGGAATTTGAAATCCGCGCCCATTTCAGCCGGTTCGACCGCCAGCAGGCCATCCGCGCCGATGCCGCGATGCCGGTCGCACAGGGCCTCGATGGTGGCGGCGTCGAGCGCAACCGATAGATCGCGGTTGTCGATGACGATGAAGTCATTGCCGGCACCGTTCATTTTGAAAAAGTGGAGGAGCATGGGAGGCGGGGGTGGTTTGTTAGATATCAATGATCGAGTTGCAACTTCCTGAGCTTTGGTTCGATGACGATTTTGCAATACGGGTTTTTGGATTTGTTTTCGAAGTAATAGTTCTGGTGCTCCCTGGGCGCGGGGAAAAATCCGGAGGCCTTGGTGATTTCAGTGACGACGGGGTCTTTGAAATTTCCCGCGGCGGCGGTTTTGGAGGTTTCGGCGGTTTGTTTCTGGGCGTCGGAATGATAGAAAATCACCGAGCGGTATTGTGTGCCGGTGTCGCCGCCCTGGCGGTTGAGGGTGGTCGGATCGTGCAGCTTCCAGAACCACTCGAGGATTTTCGCGCACGAGATTTTTTTTGGGTTGAACACGATCTGGATGACTTCCGCGTGGCCGGTATCGCCCTTGCAGACTTGGGCGTAATCCGGGTTGTTCACCGTGCCCCCCATGAAGCCCGGGGTGGCGGAGAGCACGCCATCCAATTGCCGATAGGCCGCCTCGACACACCAGTAACAACCGGCGCCGAGGGTGATGGTTTCAGCTCCGGCGGGGATTTCCGGCATTTTGGCGGGGGCATCGGGCATGGTTTTTTTTTCAGGTTGGCAGGAGGCCAGCATCGGCAGAACCGCAAGCATGGCAAGAGCGAGTTTGTTCATGGCGGTGTGAGGTATGAGAGATAATAGGTTTTGTTACTTGGAAATGCAATTCACCACTCGATGCCCACCCCTTCCTCGGGGATGAGCAACTGGTCGCGGATGCCGAGGTAATCGGCTTCAGCCAACAGCCGACCGAGCGGTTCATCGAGCGGTTCGTTGCCTAACGGAAATGTGCCGTAGTGCATGGGGATGAGCATTTTCGCGTTGAGATCGACGAAGGCGCGGACGGCATCCTCGGGGTTCATGTGGACGTCGCGTCCGCTCGGCGTGTCGTAGGCGCCGATGGGCATGAGCGCGATGTCGATTTCATAGCGGCTGCCGATTTCCCGGAAGCCCTCGAAATAGGCGCTGTCGCCGCAGTGGAAGACACTCTTGCCGCCGGCGCGCACGATGTAACCGCCGAAATCGCGGTGGGTATCATGCAGGAATCGCGCACCCCAATGGTGCGACGGCGTGTGGATGATTTCGAGATTGTCGAAGCATAACTCGTCCCACACCTTCATTTCATGGATGGCCGGAAAACCAAGGTGCTTGACTAACGAGCGGCTGCCCAGCGGGATCACGATGCCCTCGCGCGCCTGGAGGATGCGCAAAGTCGGTTTGTGCAGGTGGTCGAAGTGCGCGTGGGTGACGAGCACCAGATCGACCTTCGGCACTCCATGCAGGTCGAGGCCCGGCACGCGGCTGCGCTTCACCGGGCCATGCCACTTCGCCCAATTCGGATCGACGATCACCGAGTGGCCAGCGAATTGCAGGAAAAACGACGCATGGCCGATCCATGTGACGCGCACCTTGTCGGGATCGGGCGGAGCCAGCACCGGTTCCAGCACATTGCCCGCCCTGCGCCGGAACATTCCAGGCACGAGTCGGTGGCGCAGGAAGCGCAGATTGCGTGCAGGCCAGCCTTTCTGCGGCAGGAGGTCGGAGTAGCGGGCGGAGATTTGGCGGCGCGGCGTTGGCGGATCGGGTTCCACGGGTGGCTTTCCTTAACACAGACACTGCCGCCATGCCTCAAAAAAATCCGCTTGGCAAGCCAATCCAGCCCATCCAGCAGATGGCCCGCTCATGGGACGGATTTCCGAGCTTGCGGGAGCGGCCGCCAGATGCTGGCTGGAGCGACGCTCCAATTCGCGGTGGCGCAGGCGGCATCGGCGATTTTCATGCCATCCATGGCGGCGCTGACGATGCCGCCGGCGTAGCCCGCGCCTTCGCCGCAGGGATACAGTCCTTCGAGTTGCGGGTGTTGCAGGGTGTCGTCGCGGCGGGGGATTCTAACAGGCGAGCTGGTGCGGGTTTCGAATCCTAACAAGAGCGCCTCACGCGAGGCATAGCCGCGCATCCGGCGGTCGAAGAGGCGCAGTCCCTCGCGCAGCCGGCGGGTGATTTCCGGTGGCAGCAGATCGTGCAGCGGGGCGGCATGGATGCCGGGGAAATAGCTGGTTGGCGGGAGATCCGCCGTGATTGTCCCGGCGAGGAAATCCGTGGCCCGCTGGGCGGGGGCCACTTGGCCGCCACCCCCGGCGGTCTTGGCCGCCCGTTCTAACAATTTTTGGAATGCCATGCCTGCCAGCACGCCATGTTGATTGACCAGCGGTTGGAGGTCGGCGGGTTCGACGGTGGTCACCATACCTGCGTTGGCGAAGGGCGAGTCACGCCGCGAGAGACTCATGCCGTTGACGACGACCTCGTCGTTTTCGGTGGCCGCCGGCACGATCCAGCCCCCCGGGCACATGCAGAACGAATGCACACCCCGGTGGTGGATTGTCGTGGCCAGGTGGTAACGCGCCGCCGGCAGCAGGGCAGGCCGTGGTTGGCCGCGCCCGAGATGGTATTGGATCCGGTCGATGAACGCCTGCGGGTGCTCGATGCGGAATCCCACGGCAAAGGGTTTGGGTTCCAACAGAAAATTGCCGGTCTCCAGCAGGCGGTAGATGTCACGCGCCGAGTGACCGGTGGCGAGGATCACCGAAGCGGCATGGATCTCATTGCCATCAGCGGTCACGACACCGCGGATGTGATGATTTTCGATGAGAAAATCGACGACCTTGGTGAGGAAGCGGACTTCGCCGCCGGCATTGAGGATCGAGGTGCGCATGGCCTTGATGACCTTGGGCAGGAGATTGGAGCCGATGTGCGGGTGAGCGTCTGTTAGAATCCGTGATGGCGCGCCGTGGGCGACGAGGATTTCGTAGATTCTGGCGACGGGGCCTCGCTTGGTGGCACGGGTGTAAAGTTTGCCATCGGAGAAGGTGCCGGCACCGCCTTCGCCGAAGCAATAATTGGATTCTTCGATGACGCGGCCTTCGCGCAGCAGCGGCGCGAGGTCGAAGCGGCGCGCGCTGGCATCCTTGCCGCGTTCGAGAACGATGGGTTTCACGCCGTGTTCGAGGCAGCGCAACGCGGCAAACATCCCGGCCGGCCCGCAACCCACGATGATGACCGTGCGGGCACTCGACGGAAGCGGAGGCACCGACCAGTGCGGCATGATGTCCGGTGCCGGCGGGCCGTCGAGGGCGACATCAAGGCGGAGTTGCACCTTGATGGACTTGTGACGTGCGTCGATCGAGTGCTTGCGCAGGGTCACGCCACCGATGCGGCTAACAGGCACGCCCAGAATCGCCGCTGCGGCCTCACGGCGGGCCGCGTCCTCTGCGGATTGTGCGAGTGGCAGCACGATATCGACAGTTTGGATCGGCGCTTGCACGGCGGTGTTGGAATACGCTCGTCAACGCGAAATCAGTCGCGGAGCGGGCGCTTGTGTCCCGCATCATCCACTCTCACGAAGGTGACGCGGGTTGAAAAAATCGCATGCGGTCCGGCTTTTTCATCGATCACCTCCACCGCGTAGCAGACGCTGGTGGTTCCTTCGTGTTGGCGGTTACAGATGATTTTGAGGATGGTTCCGTCGCGCACGCCGTGATGAAACTCGACGGTATCCATGGCCACGGTGACGAACTGGCAGAGCGGGTAGTCCAAGCTGGCGGCGATCCATGACGCCTCGTCGACCCATGCGAGCAAGCGACCACCAAAGAGGAAACCGTAGTGGTTCAGGTCACCGGGCAGGATGAGACGATGGGTTTCCATGAGGATTACCAGTGGCGGCGTTTGGGGTTGCGGTAAATGCCCGCATCGAATGAGAACACGCCGGCCCCCGTGAGAATGATGGCGATGAGCGGCACGAGATAGAGCATGCCCAGTTCCTTCGCCTCGAGAACGGTCGGCGGGGAAACGAACCACGGCAGGGATGCGTGGTAGCCGCAAACCGCCACCACCATGCTGAAGCCCAGGACGAACGCCGCGGGCCGAGTCATCAGGCCGAGAATGATGAGGATGGACGCGCCGACCTCGGCACCGATGCAGGCCTGCAAACTCACGCTGGATGACATGTAATGAAGCGGAAAGAAATCCGGCACATAAAACCCGCTTTTGAGGGCCGCGTATTTCTGGATTTTCGGAATCCCGTGCCCCCAGAGCATCATCATGCCGGTCATGACCCGCAGCGCAAGAATCCCATGCGACGCTGCTGCATCACGGGTGCCGCAGTCAAAAAAGAATTTTTTCATCAGGTGGTGGGCGATTTGACGGAAATGGTGATGCTTTTGAGGCGGTCGTCGCCTTCCGGCGAGTGGGTCTGGATGAGCGGATCATCGACGAGGATGTGATGGACCATGCGGCGGTAGTAGGCGTTGAGCGGGCGCATCTGATAGGGATTGCCGGTGACTTTCACGCGTTCCGCGATCTCCTTGATCTCCGCCGCCATTTGATCCTCGCGGATGGATCGGAAATGCTCGCAATCCACCTTGATGCGTTCGGCTTTGCCGATTTGCCGGCGCAGGATGCGGTTGACGAGGTATTGCAGGTCGTCGAGTCGTTCGCCATCGCGTCCGATGATGACCTTGCTATGCGCCGAGTGGATTTGCAGGCACAGGCCGTCATGGGTTTCCTGCACCTCGATGGTGGCCGCAAGGCCGAGATGTCCAAGCATCGTGTCGAGGATTTTCGCGGCTGTTTCGCTCGTGGTCATGAGGAGACTCTAATCAATTCCTCGACCGGGTCAATCCTCGCAAATCTCATTGTGACTGAAAAATGCGCGCGGAAACCATGTCTCGTACATCCTCCTCACAGAGCGTGCCTGCCCGGCACCGCGGGGCCCGGTTGGAAAAAATCCTCCACTTTGGGGAATTCGTGCTTGGCAGGGGCGGCTAAATCGGCCAAAGCCACCCACGTATGAAGAACTCCCACTTGATGATTTCCGCACTGGTCATTGGTTTGGCTTCCTGTCAAAAAAATTCCAGCATGAGCAACATATCCACAGAGAAGCAGGAGGTTTACGGCAAAATGCCGGACGGCCGTGAAGTGAAAATTTTCACTCTGACCAACAAGAACGGCCTGAAAGCCCGGGTCACGGAATACGGAGCCATTCTGGTTTCGATGGAAACCCCCGACAAATCGGGGAAATTGGCCGACATCACCCACGGTTACGACACCTTGGACGGTTGGCTGACCAACACCTCCTACTTCGGGTCCACGGTGGGGCGTTTTGGCAACCGCATCAAGGACGGGAAGTTCACACTCGATGACAAGACCTACACGCTGGCCAAAAACGACAAGCCCGGCGGCATCCCGTGTGCCCTTCACGGCGGCCTGAAAGGGTTTGACAAGGTGTTGTGGTCCGGCAAACCGACCGCAACCAACGGCGTGGAATTGACTTATGTCTCGAAAGACGGCGAGGAGGGTTACCCCGGAAAGCTGACCGTCAAGGTCACCTACACCCTCACCGAAGCTAATGAATTGAAATGGGAGGCCAGTGCCACTACCGACACCCCGACCGTCCTCAACATCGTGCATCACAGTTATTGGAATCTTTCGGGCGATCCCACCAAGCCCATCAACGACCATGAGTTGATGCTCGCCGCGCCGAACTTTCTGCCGACCGATGCCGGCCTCATTCCCACGGGGGTGATCGCTCCAGTGGCTGACACCCCGATGGATTTCACCAAGTCCAAGGTGATCGGCGAACGCGTGGGCGCGGATTTCGAGGCGCTCAAACTGGGCGGCGGCTATGACCACTGCTGGGTGCTGGAAAAAGGCGATGGCGTGCGCCTTGCCGCCCGCCTGAAGGATCCGAAGTCGGGCCGCGTGATGGAGATTTCCACCGACCAACCGGCCATCCAGTTCTACGGCGGCAATTTCCTCGATGGCAAAACCGCCGGCAAGAAAGGCGTCCAATACGCCCACCGCACCGCGCTCTGCCTGGAGACCGAAGGGTTCCCGGATTCTCCGAACCAACCCACATTCCCATCCCCCGTGCTGCGTCCCGGACAGACCTACAAACACGTGATGATCCACAAGTTCTCCGCGGAGTGATCCTTGCCGCCATGCAACGGGTGGGATCCATGGCGGTCCCACTGGTCCCGCCCGTTGGCGATTACTGTTAGGTGATATGCGAAACTCAAGCCATTAGACCAATTGCCATGGAAGAATTCAAACTTGCTGGAATCGATTACGCCATCCTCCTGATTTACGTCGGTTTCGTTCTGGGGATCGGCTTCGCACTGAAGCGCTACATGAAAACCTCGGCGGACTTCCTGACGTCCGGCCGTTCGATTCCCGCATGGGTCACCGGGCTGGCCTTCCTATCCGCCAACCTCGGCGCTCTCGAGTTGGTGGGCATGACGGCCAGCGGTGCGAAATATGGCATTGCGACCTGCCACTTCTACTGGGTGGGGGCGATCCCCGCGATGATCTTCCTGGCGGTTTTCATGATGCCGTTCTATTACGGCTCCAAAGCGCGCTCGGTGCCGGAGTATCTCAAGATGCGCTTCGATGAGCGCACCCGCTGCCTGAACTCGATTTCCTTCGCGGTCATGACCGTGTTCGCCTCGGCCATCTCGATGAATGCACTGTCCAAGCTGCTCACCAACTTGATGCCCTTGAACGTGAATTTCACCGTTCCGGTCATCGGGATCGCCATCGGCAGCTACGATGTCTATCTGTGGATCTGTTCGATCATCGTGCTCGCCTACGTGCTCAAGGGCGGGCTGACCTCCGCCATTTACACCGAGGTGCTCCAGTTCTTCATGATCGTGCTGGGCTTCGCGCCCATCGTCTATCTGGGATTGGCGGACGTCGGTGGCTGGGATGCCCTCAAAGGTCTGTTAGGAAAAGTCGCGCAGAACCCGGCCGCCCTCGAGTTGAATACCAACACCTTCCAACCGGACGCCTGGACCAGCGCGTGGAAACCGCTGATCGCGGGACCGGAGCAAAACCCGATGGGCGTGGACCTGTTCGCCATGCTCTTCGGTCTCGGATTCGTGCTGTCCTTCGGTTACTGGTGCACCAACTTCCTGGTCGTCCAACGGGCGATGGCCGCCAAGAACATGAGCGCCGCGCGCCGCACCCCGCTCATCGCCGCGTTGCCCAAAATGATCTTCCCGGTCCTCGTCATCCTGCCCGGCATGATCGCCGCCGGCCTCGCCCTCACCGCCAAGGACGGTTACCGTCTGCCGCCCAAACCCTTGGCTGGCGCCGAATTCGCCAAAGCGCTTCCAGCCATCAAAGCGGCGGCCTCGATGGACCCCAAGGCCGCCTTTGACAGCGTGAGCCAGGCCACCGGGGCGAAGATGAGCCCGGACAAGGTGGCTGCTTTGATCAAGGCGGCCCCCACCATGGATGAACCGTCCATGAGGAACCAACTCCAGGATGCGGTGATCGAGAACGACTATGACGGCGTGATCCTCTCGCTGGTGAAAAAATACTGCCCGCCGGGACTGTTAGGACTGGCGCTCACCGGCCTGCTGGCCTCGTTCATGTCCGGCATGGCGGGCAACGTCACCGCCTTCAACACGGTCTGGACCTACGACCTCTATCAGGCGTACATCGCCAAGGACAAGAGCGACGCCCATTACATGTGGATGGGCCGCGCGATCACCGTGGTCGGCATCCTGCTCAGCATTCTCTTCGCCTATCTGGTGAGCCGTTGGTCGAATGCCATGGACATCATCCAACTGGTGTTCGGCTTCGTCAACGCGCCGTTGTTCGCCACCTTCCTGTTAGGCATGTTCTGGAAACGCACCACCAGCCATGGCGCGTTCTACGGACTGCTCGGCGGCATCGGCACTTCCGCCCTGTTCCACTCGCTCACCCTGGCCAAGGGCAACATGCCCGGCGTCAAGGGGGGCTACCTCGGCGTGCTGGAAACCTATCCCAGCGACATGGCCCAGAACTTCTGGCTCGCCAGCTTCGCGTTCATCGCCTGCTTCACCATCACGCTGGCGGTCTCGCTGGCCACCGCCCGCACCAAGACCGACGAGGAACTCACCGGCCTGGTCTATTCGCTCACCCCGAAAATCGTCGATCAGGAAGTTTCATGGTGGCTCCGCCCTTCGGTCATCGGCATCCTCCTTCTGCTAGGCTGCGTGATTCTCAACGTGGTCTTCTGGTAATACCCACCTCTAACAATCCACCATCATGGGACTCGACCTGCGCCTTCCTATCGGAATCTACTTCACCATCCTCGGATTGCTGCTGGGTGCCTACGGCATCCTCACCAACTCCCACACCGCGATGTACCAGCGGTCGCTGGGCATGAACATCAACCTGGCCTGGGGCGCCGTCCTGCTGGTCTTCGGCCTGGCCATGCTCATCCCCGCACTCATCGACCGCAAAAACAACGCCGGAAAATAAGCCCGAGCACATGTTGACCGGCACGCTATCCCTCCTAATCCCCCCCCAACCACATGCCTCGCAAAATCCGGGAACTCATTTCAGATCTTTGCAAAGCCAGCTTCACCTTGGATCGTCAGAAAGGATCTCACCGCCAGTTCAAGCACCCCTCATTTCCAAGACTGATCACCGTGAGTGGCGCGGAAGGTGATGACGTCAAGACGTATCAGGAACGCCAAGTCGCGAAAGCCATTGCCGAATCGAAGACCTTGGACTAAACTTCCCCCTAGGAAACCGCCATGAAGCCCGAAGACCGCTACCATCGCTTTGTCCGCTGGTCCGATGAGGATCGGTGTTACATCGGCTATTGCCCGGACCTCTACTTCGGAGGCGTCTGCCACGGCGAACGCGAAGAGGAAACCTACGCCGAACTTTGCATCATCGTCCGTGACGAAATCGCCCACCGCCTCGCCAAAGGCGAATCCCTCCCGAATCCCGCCGTCCGCGCCACTCGCGATCTGGATTTCGCCGCCGCTTGAACCAGCACATCACTGAATGCGCGTTCGCAAGCTACCCCGATCAGTCAAGCATCAGTCAAGTTGTCGGTCAGGCCGTGGCAACTATTGGAGACTCGTGGCAACTATTGGAGACTCAAATAATCAAGAAACCGCTTGCGGATCGGTGGCTTGTCAGTCAGACGGACCGCGGCTAACATGCGGGTCGTGAAGCGAACCTGACCGGCGTGTGCGCCCAATACCGTTCAATCCTCAGCGCAACCCATCATGCCATGAAAATCACTTGTTACAGCGGCGGCGATACCCAAACCAACGGTTATCTGATAGAAACTCCCGACGGAAACTTTCTGGTTGATGCGCCGGAAGGTGTCGCGGCATGGCTCGATGCACGGGGAGTGCGGGTGGATGACGTGTTGCTCACCCACCAGCACTACGACCACGTGCTGGACGCCGCCGCCTTGCAGGCGCGGGGCGCGCGGCTGCATGCCTTCGCGCCCTATTCGACCGATCTCACGCTCGAAGCCCTCGCCCGTGCCTGGGGCATGCCGATCACGGTCGAGCCGTATCGGATCGACGCTCTGTTAGATCCGGACCAACCGCTGCGTCTGGCTGGGCAGGTGTTTGCGCTGGCGCACATTCCCGGACACGCGCCCGATACGGTGACGTTCTATCTGGCGGATGCCGGTGTGGTTTTTTCGGGCGACACCTTGTTTGCAGGGTCGATCGGGCGCACGGATTTTCCCGGCGGCAGCACGTCGCAATTGTTAGATGGCATCGCGCGGCATTTGCTGATCCTGCCTTCGGAAACGCGGGTGCTGTCCGGTCATGGACCGGCGACCACGATTGGCCGGGAAGCGGCTAGCAATCCCTATCTTGGGTGAGGGTCACACGTTGCTGGCAGGATCCTCGGTGACGATCACCGAGGTGGTCGGCGGCGGGGAATTCGCCAATCCCGGGAGCACGCGGCGGACGAGTTTCATGAGGCCGGAATCGGCGGCTTCCATATCGGTTTCCGCTTGCCGCAGGGCCTTTTCCCATGCGGGCGCGAAGCCGGGTGCCTGTTCGCGCATCGCGCGGATGGCGATCTCCTGAATCTGGAGGAGTCGTTGTTCGGCACGGCCGGGTTTTTGTTGGAGGGCGGCGTTGTTGACGCGCAGGGTTTCGTTTTGCTGCCGGAGGGATTTCAGTTCTGTTAGCAACGCCTCGTTGCCGCTGGCGTTGATCGTGAGCTGGTTGTTGAGGTGGCTCTGCAGCTCTTTCATTTCTGCGGACACGCGTTTGATTTCACTGGCGGCGTGACGGCGGGCGGTGAATCCGGACTTCCAGAGAAATGCGGCGACCATGAGACCGAGGAGCAGGCCCCATGTGAATCGGTCTTGCAGTATGTATATCAGAGTATCCATGGGTGTGGCAGGTGGGGTTTCATTGGCGGATGCTTTGCCAGGATGATTGCCCTAACAGTCTGCGGCCATCAGCGGATGTCCTGATGATAGCTTTGCAGGGATTTTATCTCGGCGCGCCCCGCCCGGAATTCGGTGATGCCCACCGCCGCCGCGCGCGCCGCGGCAGCGGTGGTGATAAACGGGATTTTGTATTTGACCGCCGCCTTGCGGATGTAGGCATCGTCGAACTGGCTGGTTTTGCCGCTGGGGGTGTTGATGATCAAGTGGATTTCCTTGCTCTTGATTTCATCGGCGATGTTAGGGCGTTGGTGTTCGTGGATCTTGTAGCTCAGATCCGCGTGCACGCCATGATCCCGGAGGAACTGATGGGTGCCGTTGGTGGCCTTGATGCGGAAGCCGAGGTCCTGGAAATTGCGGGCCGCTTCCAGCACCGCCTCTTTCTCCCGGTCGGACACGGAAATGAAAACCGTACCGCCAAGCGGCAGCGGACTGAGCGCGGCCTCCTGCGCCTTGAAGTAGGCCAGACCGAACGAGGGTGCCATGCCTAACACTTCTCCGGTAGAGCGCATTTCCGGCCCGAGCACCGGATCCACTTCCGGGAACATTGAGAAGGGCAACACCACTTCCTTCACCCCGACATGCGGAATCGCCTGGCGCTTGAGATTCAGATCACTGAGCTTGGTGCCCAGCATGAGTTGCGTGGCGATGCGGGCCATCGGGACGTTGCAGACTTTCGAGACCAACGGCACGGTGCGCGAGGCCCGCGGGTTGGCTTCCAGCACGTAAACTTTGTCCTGACAGATGGCATATTGGATGTTCATCACGCCGCAGACCTTCAACTCACGGCTGATCCGCAAGGTGTATTCCTCGATCGTCTTGATGTGTTTTTCCGGCAGCGTCACCGGCGGAATGGCACACGCGGAATCGCCCGAATGGACGCCCGCCAGTTCGATGTGTTCCATGACGGCCGGGACAAAAGCGTCGGTGCCATCGGCCAGCGCGTCGGCTTCGGCCTCGATGGCGTTGTTGAGGAAACGATCGACAAGAATCGGCCGTTCCGGTGTTAGATCGACAGCCTTGTTGACGTATTCCTTGAGCATCTCGTCGTCGTGGACGACTTCCATGCCGCGTCCGCCGAGGACGAATGACGGCCGCACCATCACCGGATAGCCGATGCGTGCGGCGATCTCCCTGGCTTCCTCGAAGCTGCTGGCCATGCCGGACTCGGGCATGGGGATGCCCATCTTCTCCATCATCTTGCGGAACCGGTCGCGGTCTTCCGCCAAATCAATCACATCGGGCGAGGTGCCGAGGATTTTCACGCCGGCGGCGGCAAGTTCGTTGGCGATGTTGAGTGGCGTTTGGCCGCCGAATTGCACCACGACGCCCTCCGGTTTTTCTTTTTCGTAAATCGCCAGCACGTCCTCGACGGTGAGCGGTTCGAAGTAGAGTTTATCCGAGGTATCATAATCGGTGGAGACCGTTTCCGGGTTGCAGTTGACCATGATGGTCTCGTAGCCGGCCTCGCGCAGGGCAAAGGCGGCGTGCACGCAGCAATAGTCGAACTCGATGCCCTGGCCGATTCTGTTAGGACCTCCGCCCAGCACCATGATCTTCTTGCGCGAACTCGAGGGCACGTTGTCGGGCCGGTTGTAAGTCGAGTAGTAATAGGCCGCATTCTCGACGCCGCTTACCGGCAGCGCGTCCCAGGCACCGACGATGCCGAGTTTCATGCGTGCCTCGCGGATTTCCGCTTCGGCGACGCCGAGGATCTTGCTGAGATACTTGTCGGCGAAACCGTCCTTCTTGGCCTGGATGAGCAGCGTGTCGGGCAGCGCCTGACCTTTGAACTTGAGGAGTTGTTCCTCCAGTTCCACGAGTTCCTTCATTTGCTGGATGAACCATGGCTTGATGTGGGTTTTGGCGTAGAGGTCCTCCACCGTCGCGCCTTTGCGCAGCGCCTCATACATGATCCATTGCCGCTCGCTGGACGGGGCGTTGAGCATCGTCATCAACTCGGCCAGCGGGCGCTGGTTGAAATCCTTGGCGAAGCCGAGGCCGTGGCGGCCATTCTCTAACGAACGGATGGCTTTCTGAAACGCCTCCTTGTAGGTCTTGCCGATGCTCATCACCTCGCCCACCGCACGCATCTGCGTACCGAGGATGTCAATCGAACCCTTGAATTTCTCAAACGCCCAGCGCGGGAATTTCACCACCACATAGTCGCCGGAAGGGGTGTATTTCTCCAAGGTGCCGTCGCGCCAATACGGGATCTCGTCCATCGTGAGGCCGCCGGCGAGCTTGGCGGAAACCAGCGCGATGGGGAAACCGGTGGCTTTGGAGGCCAGTGCCGACGAGCGCGAGGTGCGCGGGTTGATTTCGATGATCACGACGCGGCCGGTCTTCGGACAGTGCGCGAACTGGATGTTGGTGCCGCCGATGACTCCGATGGCCTCCACGATCCGATAGGAATAATCCTGTAGTTTGGCCTGGAGTTTTGGATCGATGGTCAGCATCGGAGCGACACAAAACGAGTCGCCAGTGTGAACGCCCATCGCGTCCACGTTTTCGATGAAGCAGACGGTGATCAATTGGTTCTTGGCGTCGCGCACGACCTCGAGTTCCAGTTCCTCCCAGCCGAGGACGGATTCCTCGATGAGCAGTTGGCCCACCATGCTGGCGGAAATACCGCGGTTGGCGACCACGCGGAGTTCCTCGACGTTATAGACGAGCCCGCCGCCAGTGCCGCCCATCGTGTAGGCCGGGCGGATGACCACCGGATAACCAAGTTCGGATGCGACCTTCTCCGCCTCCTCGACGCTGAACGCCGGCGCGCTTGCCGGCATGTCGATGCCGAGGCGCGTCATGGTTTCCTTGAAAACGATGCGGTCCTCGCCCTTTTCGATGGCGTCGGCCTCAACGCCGATGATACGCACGCCGTATTGCGCCAGCACGCCGGTCTTGGCCAGTTGTGACGAGAGATTCAGAGCGGTCTGCCCGCCGAGGTTGGGCAGCAAGGCATCGGGCCGTTCTTTCTCGATGATCTCGGTGAGCGCCGCCACCGTGAGCGGCTCGATATAGGTCACGTCCGCCATGCCGGGATCCGTCATGATGGTGGCGGGGTTGGAGTTGACCAGCACGATCTGATAGCCCAGCGAACGCAGCGCCTTGCACGCCTGGGTGCCGGAATAGTCGAACTCACAGGCTTGGCCGATCACGATCGGGCCGGAGCCGATGATCAGAACTTTCTTGATGTCATTTCTTCTGGGCATGGTGGTTTTCTTTTGCTAGATGAATTTGTTTTTCGGGTGACCTCGCATGGGAAAGTCAGGGATGTGGACAGGGGGATCAGGTGCGGGGGTGGATTGAGGATTGCGGGCATCCATGAGTGGACTTCGCCGTGTCATTTCCGAGGCGCGGGATTTTCGCTCTGCATCTTCGTGAAATCCGCGGCGTTCCAGTCTATCACCTTGCTTGCCGTGGTTTTACGGATGACCTCGTGTTCGGCCGCGTCATACGGGCGGCCGTCGCCATGAAAAAGGTCGTGGAACCACACCTTCGGCTCCGGGGAACCGGGTTTGCTATCCCATGAGAACTGGCATTGGATCCGGCCATTGACCAATCCCCAATTGTAGCAACCGACGGCCTCCTGTTTGAACAGCGGCAGATCCGTTTCCCAGCGACTGCCTAACGGCCGGGCCATCCACTCGGTGTTGATGACGGGCCGAAGGTGCTTCTTGCAGTCGGCGATGCGGTTGCGCAAGGTCGTGTCATTCCCGTAAATGTGGAAGCTGATCACGTCTGAAAGCTCGAGTTGGCACCGGCTGATTTCCGGGGGTGCTCCCCACACACCGATGGTGAGCGGCTGTGTGGGTTTGGCCGCGCGGGCCCAGGCGAAGGTCTCCTCCACGAGCGGCAGGCTCTTGTTGCCAAGCGACGAGTTGCCCGGCTCGTTGTAAAGATCCCAGAAGAGCACGCGCTTGTCTTGGGCGAAGGTGCCCACGATGTCCTTGACATATTTCTCCAGATCCGGCCTGACGGATGGGTCCACGACGGCTTTGATCCCCGGGCTGGGTGTCCAACTGGGCAGGATCATGCCGGGGATCGGGTCGCGTTGTTTGCCGAGGAACGGCTCGGTCTGCGCCGGTTTGCCAAACGCGCAATCGTCGAAAAGCACGAACGTGGTGCTGAGGCCGTGCTTGCTGGCGATGGAAAGGAATGTGTCGAGGCGTTTCTTCAGTCCGGCGGGGTCGTTTTTCCACACGAGGTATTGCACGAACACGCGGCAGGAATTGAAGCCAAGTTTGGCAGCCCAGCCGAGTTCGCGATCGATGGTCGGCATGTCGAATGTTTCCTGCTGCCACAGTTCAGTGGTGTTGCAGGCCGTGCTTGGCACGAAGTTGAAACCGACGATCCACGGTTGTTGTTTATACCACTCCCACGCCCGCTCGGCCGTCCACAGGCCGGGGACCGGTCCGGTCGGTTTTTCCGCGGCGGAAATGCTTGCGTTGGCCGCCCCCAACATCAAGGCCGCGAAGACCAGGCCCGCCATGCGTTTCATGCGCTGAGTTCCAAGGATCACGGTTGTCATAGGTTCGGAAAAGAGGCTGTGCCGCCCCGCGTTTCCGGTCAACAGGTTTCTTGCGGGTTTCATGCACCAAGGTCAACGGCCGGATCTGCGGGGGAATTTACCGGGACTTTACACACGCGGACGCATTCCGGGTTACCATTCACCCGCGATGAAAACCCGTCGGTCCAGCTAATCAGTCGCCGCTTTCCCACAACCAGCCTTGCCAGCACGGGAGCTTTCAACTATCACATTTCAAAGCATGTCGGATATCACCATTCTCGTCATCGAAGATGATCCCGCAGTCCGTCGCGGCATCGTCGATGTGCTGGAATACGCCGGCTATCAGACCTTGCAGGCGGCCGACGGTCACGCCGGAATGGAAATCGCATTAAAGGCAAACTACCGCCTGCTGCTGTTGGATCTCGTCATGCCGGGCCCTTCCGGATTTGAAATCCTCGCGGCCTTGAAACGCCAACGCCCCGGCCAGGCGGTGATCATTCTATCAGCACGCGGCGAGGAAAACGACCGCGTCCGCGGCCTCGTCAACGGTGCCGACGATTATGTGGTCAAACCCTTCAGCATGAAGGAACTGCTCGCCCGCGTGGATGCCGTACTGCGACGCACCTGCGAGCGCGCCGCGCCCGCCGATGAACGCACCGTCCCCGGTGGCAAGGTGGATTTCCGCAGGCGGGTGATCGACTTCGACGACGGCCATAGCGCGGAACTTTCCGATAGAGAGGCGGCACTGCTCCGCTATCTGATCGATTCCGGCGGCCGGTTGGTCACCCGCGAGGAAATCCTGCGCCACCTGTGGGGACTCAATCCCGACCGCACGGAAACGCGCACCATCGACATGCACATCATGCACTTGCGCGCCAAACTCGGCGACAAGCACCAACGGACGCTGGCCACGGTGCGCGGCCGGGGCTATCAGTTCCTGGCAGGAGGTGCCGCATGAAACCCCCGCGCGTTTGGATCGTCTGGATGGCACTGGCGGTGTGTGCGGTGCTGGTGCTCGGGGCCATGACCTGGCTGACGCGCGGCGTGCTGGCATCCGAACGTGAACGGGGAACGGCCGAACGCGAACGGACGGCTGCGGAAGCGCGTGCGGATCTCGAGGAACGCACCCGCCTTGCCTTGTGGCGGATGGATGCGCTCGGCGCGGCGATCATGCTGCGCGAAAACCGCTACCCGGCCAACCCGCGCGATATCCCGGCGGGTTCCCCATTTTTCACATCTAACAATCCTGAAGTGCTGCTGCGTTTCGAGATCCGCAAGGGCGGCGAACCAACATCGCCGGAGCTTGCCGCGATCCATGCCACCACCGCCGGAAATGCCAAGGTGCTCGCGGAGCGCAAGGAGCGGCTGCAACTCCTGCGCACATTGCTGGCCACCAATCCGCTGCCCGGTGATGAATGGACCCAGCTCGACCGTGCCGCGCAGGAGGGACAAGTCTCATGGGAGGCAGTGCCCAAGGACGCGCTGCGGGAGCAGGAATTCAACACCCTGGAGCGGAACAAGAAGGCAGGCAACGAACTCCGGCAGGAGGATGCCTATCAGACACGCAGCAATACCAGTGAACGGGCTCAGCGCGGCAAGGCTGTGGCGCAAACCATGGACATCGCCAATGCCCCACCCCGCCAATTGATCGATGTGCCAGCGGAAAAATCCCAGGCCGCAGTTGCCGACTCCGGCGCCTCCGCTCCCGGCGCACCCGCGCCCGTGCTGTGGCGAGAGTCGTTGCTGCCGGCGGTGGCCGATGTTGCCCAACTGCGCGGTGTCTGGGTGGCAGGAGAATTGTTTTTATTACGACGGGTGATTTGGAACATTCCGCCGCCGCAGAATGGCGCCATTCCGACAGATCAAGCCCGCTCTGGCAAACAGAGTTTCGTGCAGGGCGTGTGGCTGGATTCGCGGGTGCTGAGGGCGCAACTGCTGCGCGAAGTGACGGATCTTCTGCCACAGGCGTGCTTGGCGGCGGCGGACGGGCGTGCCGCGGACGATCCGTTAGCCATGGTTTCCTTTCCCTTCCGCTTGGAACGCAATGAAATGGTGGTGGCCGCACGGACTCCGGTCAAAACCCCGTTCGGCGCCCCGTTGTGGGTCGCATGGTCGGCGGTGGCGCTCGCCGTGCTCACCAGCTCGTTGTTAGTGCGCGGCGTGATGCGCCTCAGCGAGCGGCGCGCGTCCTTTGTTTCCGCAGTCACCCACGAATTGCGCACCCCGCTCACCACCTTCCGGCTCTATTCCGATATGTTGGAAAGCGGCGCGGTGAAGGTGGAAAACCGCGGTGATTACCTGCGCGTCCTGTCGCGCGAGGCGGACCGCTTGTCACACTTGGTAGAGAACGTGCTGGCGTTTTCCCGCATCGAGCGCGGCAACGCCCGCTCCAATATCCGGATCGCTACAACCGGGCATTTGTTAGAGCAAACGCGCGAGCGCCTCGAAGCCCGTCTGGCCACCGCCGGATTGTCGCTGGATATGGATTCGTCGAGCACTCTGCGCGTCCGCGTGGACACCGCAGCGGTCGAGCACATACTCTTCAATCTGATCGACAACGCGGCGAAATACGCGGCCACCAGTGAGCCGCCCGTGGTGGACATCCGCGTCCATGGCGCGGGCCGCAATGTGGAAATCATCGTCAGCGATCATGGTCCGGGAATCCCGCCGTCCGAACGTGGACGGATATTCCAGGCCTTTCACAAATCCGCCCGCGAGGCTGCCGAAAGCCAACCCGGTGTCGGTCTCGGCCTTGCCTTGTCCCGCCGCCTGGCCAAAGCCCAGGGCGGAGAGTTGGTATGCGCCGGTTCCGGCAACGGCGCATGTTTTATCCTGCGCTTGCCCGCTGCTTGAGTTTTCACACCACCCGGATTGACAGCATAATGACCGCCGCGCATCATGGGTGCATGGTTTTCGCAAAACCGCAAGCACCACCGGCAAAGCGACTGTCCGTGTTTCCAGTCGCCTGTTGGATTCTCGGGCTGATGGCGTTCACGCAGTTGTTAGTGGCCGGCATGGCACTGGCGACACGCTTCGAGGAATCCCGGCAGGTGCGCGTGGTGGAAAAGGTGGTGGTCAAATCCGTCATCGTCAGGCTGCCCACACATGCCGAACCCTCCGCCCCCCCCGCTGAACCGTCGGTGGTTTCCCGTCCGCCCGTGCCGCCGCCCGCGCCCACGCCGATGACCATTCCGCAGATCGCCGTTCCCCGCGCGGAACGCCTGGTCAACGAGTCCCGCGTCGCCCGCGTCGCCGGTGACATGGGACGGGCCATCGTCAAACTCGAGGAAGCCCAAGCCCACGCTCCGGACGACCCCGGCGTGCATTACGAACTCGGCCTCGTCCACGAACAGATGGGCGTGTTTGATACGGCGGCAGCCCATTACGAAAAGGTTTTTCAAATGGGAGTTTCAGGTGCTGGCGCACTCTATGAAATGGCCGCCGCCAAACTCCGCGACGGCTTCGAACAACCGGCTGACATGCTCGGCAAACTCTCTCTCGGACGGGTGCGCATTTTCAACAACCCGCATCATGAGGGCGGCCAGCGTGTGATCCTCACCATTCCCGTGCAAAAGGGGCCCGCCGAACAAATCGATGTCGCTGAAATCGCGGTATCGGTGATTTTTTTCAATCGCACTTCCAAAGGGGAAATCATCCAGTTAGAGGACAAGAAATGGGTCACCGAGCAATGGGTCACCCTGCCATTCGATTGGGCCGGCGGCGAGGAAAACCTGCGCATGACCTACACCATTCCATCCCAGGATCACCCGACCGAGCACCTGTTTGGCGGGCGCACCTATTACGGGCAGGTGGTCTCGCTGCTCTACAAAGACGAGGTGCTCGACGTGCAGGCATGGCCACGCGATCTGGCGGCACGCATCCCCAAACCCCCATTGAACGGCCCGGGTGACACCATGCTCCCGGAATTCCAAGACAAACTGCCGCCCGACTTCGATCCGCAATTGCCCCTGTTGCCCGCACTGCCCTTAAAATAGCCTTCTTCGCCGAGAGTTCCCATTCCCATGAATCCCACTTCCGAAAACCGTCACCTCGGTGAATACCTCCTCAAGGAACTGCTCTCTGAAAATCCGCTCACCCGCACCTGGTTGGCCGAGCAGGTGTCCGTTTCGCGCCGCGTGCTGGTCGACGAACTCCGACCCGATCAGGCCCACCACAAAGACGCCTTTCTCGCCGATGTCCGTGCCAAGGCTGCCGTCGAACACCCGCTGATCGGTTCCGTCTATGAAGCGGTTGACGAACCGGATCTGTGCTTTTTCGCTCACGAGCTACTGCCCGGAACCACTCTGGAAGACCGGCGCAAAGACGCCCAGCCCTTCAAACCCATCCGCCTCGCCCATCTGCTCCGCCGCATTGCCGACGTCCACCTCCAACACGAAACCTTGGGCCAAGCCACTTCTCCTCTCGGCCTGGATAACATCCATGTGGACAATCAGGGAGTCATCCGACTCGACAATCTCGTAGTTGCTGGCACGCGAACACCGGAACAAACGGCACGCGATATTGTCCACCTCGGGCAATCCCTGCGCGCCCTTGTCGCCGACGGACATCCCGGCAGCACCCGTATGTTCACCCTGCTTGGCTGGATGCGCGGCAAGGGTCTGAAGGCACCCATCAATTGGAAACAGGTGCAGGATTACTGCATCCAAATCGAACAACAACTCGCACATCCCCTGCCGCCGACCGCATCGACCCGCTTCGTCATCCGCCCACGCAAACAACCACCGAGGACCACCCTTGCGATCATCGCAGGCCTCGTCCTGATCGCCGTTCTGGCTGTGACCCTGTATTTGCGGTCAAAGCCTCTCCCCCCCCCATCCCGCCACCCATTGCCCGATGCCGTCCTCATTCCCGCCGACACTTACCCGACGCCGGATGGCTCCGAGGAAAAACTCAAGGCATTCCGTATTTCCGCGCACGAAATCACCATCGAACAATACGCCCTTTTCCTAGAAACCCTCAATACCCTCGCTAAAAATCGCCGCGAGCGCTTCTTCAATCACGAAAACCAACCCCCCGAAAAACCTTCACACATGCCCGACGATTGGGCGGCCCTGTATGCCGCCGCGAAATCTAACGGAACTTGGAGTGACTGCCCGGTGACGCTCGATTCCCCGGTCGTCGGCGTGGACTGGTGGGATGGCGCGGCCTACGCGGCGTGGAAACTAGCCCGCCTCCCCACCCAGGAAGAATGGTTCGCCGCCCTCCGCAAAGACGTGGCTCAGCCCGCATCCCTCACCCCCGCAGCTTGGATCCCCGTCACCTCCGAAACCACCGACCGCACGCCGCAAGGACTCATCGGAATGGCCGGTTCCGTCTGCGAATGGACCCGCCTCCCCGCAATCAATCCTGCCAACCCTCTGGGCAAGCGCATGTGGGTCGTCATCGGCGGATCCTACCTCAAACCCGGCACCAACTCCCTCACCCGAGAGTGGACCGATAACCGCTCACTCCGCCGCCCAGACCTCGGCTTCCGCGTCGTCTTCGATGCCAATTGAAAAAAATTTTCAAAATGTGTTGACGTGGCTGGGCACGGGGAGCTAGTTTCGCGGGCCGCCACGAGAGAGGGTGGCCGGGAGACGGGATGTCGATCGTGGTGCGAGCGCACCCGATCGGCTTTTTAGTCGCCCCGCAGGAAG
>CAISTY010000034.1 GCA_903888515.1 Akkermansiaceae bacterium
CGCGCAGCGCGATCTCGACCCGAAGCGATACGTTTGGAAGGCCGAAGGGCAGGAAATCCTCAGAAAAATCCAACGGGCTAAGGACGCCCTCGCCAAGACCAGCGGCAAGAATTAATTATGAATAGCTATTTAACGTCCGGCGCACTAGCGTTTTTTCCGGCGTTTTGGCGGGGTGAACGGGCTGCCCTTGCTTTGCGCGTGTTTGCCGATCCGCTGACCCGGTGCGGGCATCGGTGGTGCAGGCACGCTTGCGGGGGATTCCGCTTGCCGGGTCTTTGCCAATTCCGCCTCGTGTTGTTCTTCGGCGGCGGCAAAGCGCGCGTCCCAGTCCGCAACGGCCCATTCGTATTCACGCCACGCGATTTGCTCACAGATGGGTGATAGATAATACGCGACATAACCCGGATCCTTGGCCAACTCCGGGTCTATCTGGTTGATGTGATGCGGTTTCGGCGGCTGGGGCCGGGTGAAGCGAAAGTCCTGACGCCGCGGCAAATAGGGCGTTAGACACTCCTTGATCACCCGCACGCTCAAGCGTTTATGCGGGAAGAGTTTTTTTGCCAACTGGCGGCCGTGCTCGAATGACCAACGCTGCGAGGTCGGCACCAAATCATGATCCTCCGGCGTGCTGCCCGCCAGAACCTCGTGAAATTTTTGCAACTCGGTTGCGGTGAGTTTCCGGGAAAGCTTGGCTTCCTGCTTGCGGACGAAGCGCTCCGGATCGAGCGCCTGGGCCTTGAGCAAGGCGACATAGGCGCGAGTCACCCCGAATTCCTTGCCGATAGCGGTTGCGGTTTCTCCGGCCAGCACGCGGCGGGTCATTTCATCACGCTGCTCCTGATTCAAACGATGCGTCACGGGATGGTTCATGGCAACGGATCCAGCATTAGCTTTGCGCTGCAAGAATCAAGCTTGAATCACCGTCACACGTGCAGTCGTCCCCATGAATCCCTAACGATCTCACAACAAAAAAGGGGGTCGCGACCCCTCGCGACCCCCATTTGATTCTGTCATGAATTATTTGAAACCGGGGATCCCTCCCCTCGACGAGTGGAAAATGCACCAAAACCGGATACCTGTCATGTCCCTAAGATTTGGGACACGGACACGCCCTCCTTGAGTCCGGACCACTCACCAACAAAAAAGGGCCGCGACCCCTCGCGACCCTTTTTGATTCTGTCATGAATTATTTGAAACCGGAGATCCCTCCCCTCAACGGGTGAAAAATGCACCAAAACCGGATGCCTGTCATGTCCCTAAGATTTGGGACACTGAAACGCCCTCCTTGAGTTCGGTCCACTCACCAACAAAAAGGGGTCGCGACCCCTCGCGACCCCATTTGATTCTGTCATGAATTATTTGAAACCGGGGATCCCTCCCCTCGACGGGTGAAAAATGCACCAAAACCGGATGCCTGTCATGTCCCTAAGATTTGGGACACGGTGGACCCCCTTGTGGAAGTGGGCTTGCCGTCAGGACAAGTCCAGAAATCCCCGGCGGATCGCCTCGCTGACGGCCGCCGGCAGGTTCCGCACATGCAGTTTGTCGAAGCTGCGCTTGATGTATTCCGTCACCGAATACGGGCTGAGCTTCAGTTCGTCGGCGATTTCCTGGCGCGTCAGTCCTTTCGCCGCGAGTTGCAAGACCTCGCACTCCCGCCCGGAGAGCGACTCCGCCTCGGGGATCGGGCTGAGCTGGCGGAACGTCTGCAGAATCATGCCCGCAATCTTCGGATCAAGCGGCGTACCGCCTGCTAGAACCTCCTCCAAAGTTTCCATCAGACGTGTCGCGCTGCCGGCCTTGACCAGGTATCCATGCGCGCCCGCCTCCAGAGCTGTGAAAACCTTCGTTTTGTCCGTGAAGGCGGTGAGCACCAGGATGCGCGCCTCGGGCAACAGTTCGCGCACTTTGCGGATCCCCGCGACGCCGCTCATGCCGGGCAGTCCGAGATCCGACAGCACCAGATCCGCCTTAAGACCGCCACGCAAGGCTTCCAGCGCGTCCTCCATGGTGGAAAAAGCCCCCACGCATTGGTATCCCCCGCGCTCCTCGAGAACCCTCGTCACCGACTCGCGGAAATCGGCGTGATCTTCTATCAGAATCAGCCGGGTCGCGTTCTCCTTCGGGGATGCTGCATGGGCCATGGCCGTGTTGTATCCTGAAAACGGAAATTGGAAACCCCAAAAAACGAATAAAATCGTAACTGCTCAGCACCCGTCTTACCGGGGATGCAAACAGGACGCGGGCCGAAAGAGAAGGTTTTGACCACAACCGTGCGAGATGGCCTGACTGCCTGCCTTCCAAATAATCTCAGGCAAATTTCAGAGATTTTCACGGATGGAGAAAAAAGGAAGAGTGGATGTGTTTGCTCCTTATCCGTGTTATCCGTGCCATCCGTGGTTAAAATTGAATTCATCTTCAAAGAGCTGGACCTGAGTAGTAATCCCAAACGAATGAAATGGCATGGCAATTTCAGTCATCGGCGGGAAAACCGCTCGACATCCGGCCCGTCCCCCGCAACATTCGTGCCGCAACACATCCAATTACCAAACCACCATGGAAAATTCAGACCAAGTCAAGACCGTGAAATTTTATAGCGGTGAAGTCACGCCACTTGAAATGCACAAAGTGCGAGTGGTGCAAAAACTCAACTTGTTACCCATTGAAGAGCGCAGAGAGTCCATTTTCGGCGCGGGTTTCAATACCTTCCTGCTCCAGAACAAGGATGTTTACCTTGACATGCTGACTGATTCCGGCACCAACGCCATGAGCGACAATCAGGTGGCGGCGATGAGCGTGGCCGACGATTCGTATGCGGGCTCGGCCAGTTATTACAAACTAGAAAAAGCCATTCGGGAGGTTTTCAACCAGCAATACTTTCTGCCCGTCCATCAAGGGCGTGCGGCGGAACACATCATTTCCAAGGTTTTCGTGAGAAAGGGCTCGGTGATCCCGATGAACTACCACTTCACCACTACCAAAGCCCATATCGAAATGGCGGGTGGAGTAGTTGAGGAAATCTACTCCGACGAAGCACTCAAAATCAAAAGCGATTTCCCGTTCAAGGGAAATATGGATATCGTCAAGCTCAACAAGGTCATCGAAAAATGGGGGGCCGAAAACGTGGCCTACATCCGTTTCGAGGCCGGCACCAACCTGATCGGGGGCCAACCGTTCTCGATGCAGAACCTGCGCGAGGTGTCGGCAATCGCCAAAGCGCATAAGATCCTGCTGTTGATGGATACCAGTTTGATCAACGAGAACCTCTATTTCATCAAGATCCGCGAGGAGGGCTATCAAAATATGCCGATCAAGGACATCCTGCACGAGATGATGAGTTATACCGACTTCTCATACTTCTCGGGCCGCAAGGTGAGCTGCACACGCGGGGGCGGAATCTGCACCAATAGCCACGACATTTACATGAAGATGCGCGACCTGGTGCCGCTCTTCGAGGGTTTCCTAACCTATGGCGGGATGAGTGTCCGCGAAATCGAGGCCATGGCCGTCGGCCTTTATGAGACGCTCGATTTCGACGTGATCAGCCATTCTCCCGCGTTCATCAAATATCTTGTGGATTCACTCGACCAACGGGGGATTCCGGTGATCACCCCTGCCGGAGGCTTGGGCTGTCACCTGGATGCCGGGCAATTCATTGCACACGTTCCCCAATCCCAGTATCCTGCCGGTGCGCTGGCGGCCGCCTTGTATATCGCTTCGGGAATTCGCGGCATGGAGCGCGGCACCATTTCGAGTGTGCGCGATGCAGCCGGCAACGATGTGCTGGCTGATGTGGAATTGCTCCGCCTGGCCTTCCCGCGCCGGGTCTTCACTCTATCACAAATCAAATACGCCGAGGACCGCATTCAATGGCTTTACGACAACCGTAAACTCATCGGCGGTCTCGAATGGATCGAAGAGCCACCCGTGCTCCGCTTCTTTGTGGGAAAACTCAAACCCATCGGTGACTGGGTGGATCGACTGGTGGCCAAGTTTCGCCAGGATTTCGGTGACAGTCTCTAACCAAAGCCGTCATCGTCTTGCCCGAATGCGAGGCCGCTCTGCCGCTTGCCGGACTTTACGCGGGCGGCGCGCAAGGCAGCGACTTGCGATGATTGCCAGAGATTTGCTTGGGGAAGGTATGGACCTTTCTAATCGCGCTTTTTCTTCTGTTCGGCCTCCAATCGTTTGATGGCCTCGTAGTTCGCGACGACCTCAGGCGGGAAACGAAAGACGGGGGTCTTGGCCGTGTCATAGCCGCGCATGTGCGGCTGGTCCAGTCGCTTTGTCACGGACACATAGACCCACTCGTTCTGTCGGAATGATTCGTCGAGAAACCGCGCAAACTGCGGCAAGTACTCTTTCACCTGCTCGCGCGTTCTGATGTGGCAGACGTGTTCCCCGCCGGGCCCGAGAACCTCTAACGAACTTTGGCCTCCGCCGCTCTTCGGCCTGATGGCCCCGTTACAGTTGAACCACGCCTGAACGCCCTCGGCCCAGAACTCGCCGCAACCCCCTTCTATCCCATATCCACGGAAGCGGCCGCTTTGTTCGGCTTTCTCGTGCAACGCTTTGAGACGCTCGTTGAACCGCTCGTCCATTTCCGCCAGCACGCCGTGAATGCCATGCCCGAATTCGTGAACGAAGATGTTCTCGCCTTGCCAAGGATCTCCCGGATAGCCAAGCAGGTTCTCTTCAGCGCAACTGATCGGTCTGCCGCCCTGGCCCCGACAACGATAGTCGGCCCAGTGACTCTGCCCGCGGCACTCGGGAAGGTGGCTCTGCATTTCGTTGTATGCGAGCACGCTCACGTACATGTTCTTCTCGCCGAACCATTGCAGGACGTCGGGCCGATTGGCCAGCATCGCCCGCGCCAGATACGCCACTTCACGCAGGGCGTACTCGGATGGCTTCTCCGAACTGACGATCAGCAGGCCGTCGGCCACAACGTGTTGCTTGTAGAACGGGTCGAGCGATTGCCGCAGCGTTTCGATTCTAGCCGCCTCCTTCGCGGCATCGGCCGCCGCCGTCAAAGTGCCGCCTATTGCGAAGAGCCAATACGCAGTGCCAACCCAGGAAAGAACTGTGATCCGATAGAGTCTGGTGTTCATGGAAGTTTCATTCGTCATGCGATATATTAGCCGAAAACGGGATGACTGGCAATTCCAAAGGCGATTCCAAAGGGCGTGATGACCGCATTCATGACCACAATCACCGGATATCCCGTGTGTATTCGCTCTCGATGTTTTCGAAGTATAACCCGTGGAACTGGCCGGGGGCTAATTCCGGGAGTTGGATCCGGACTTTGTATTTCTTGTCCGGCCTGAGCGCGGACACGTCGGCGTAAAACCCGATGAATGTCCGGTCCCCACTGCGCTTGTAGATACCGTTGAACGCCTGCTTCAATTCGAAGGGTTCGCCATCGATCTTCATCGTTACTTTCATCTCCGGCTTGGCATCGGCGATGTTCACGAAAAGAAGCAAACGCCACGGTGCAACCCAAGTGGCAAGCAAATCGTCTTCCGTATAAGGAACGGGCCATGCCGTCTTGCGGGCTGCCAGTTGCGCGAACACTCTCTCGGGGATCGAGAATTCCCCCTCGAACACACCGGCCGTGAAGTCACGGTCGTATGTGCCAACCGGCTCCGAATGCCCGAACCGATCCCCGGCAAAACCAACATCTGCGCTCAATATGTTTCCGTTCAGCTTGAATCCCGTCTGCTTTCCATTGATCGTTAGCGACCGGATCTGCTTGCCCTCCGGAATCACAACCAAGACTTCGGTTTTGGTTCCCACCTCGCCAGTGACGTCCAGCAGTTTCAATTCCGATCCGTCAATCCCGGCTTTCCCCGCCACATTGCACAGCATGGGCACTGCGACATCATCCACGGGAGTAACCTGCAACACGACGGCGCGGGCGCCTTCCATGGGAAAAACCACTTCGTCCCCCCGACTCCAGAATCCGGAGCATGGCTTGCCGACAGTCTTCCCTTCATGGGGATGCATCTCTGTCAACTGATACCGGGCGCCCACGGTTAGACCGATGGAGTGGTCGAGCCTGAACACGGCATCCATCTTCTGATAGTTCGGATTGAACAGGAAGATATAACCGTTGGCACCGTCGAATGCAGCCGTGCCATCGATACGGTCGATCATCGGAGGGCCTATGATAGGCCGTACGTTGCGTAGAATATGCATCTCACGGTCCGACCAATCGAGCCATTTGCGGAATTCGGCCTGGTATTCCTCCGAAAACGCCTTGAACTCGCCCTCGTCCCTTGCCGGAATCATGTTGACCACATGATTGAACGGCGCTGTTGCGATCGAGGATATCATCGAGTATCGCCAGCCAAGATAGTCCCAATCGCGCGTCCGAAAGGTGGTCCGGTGCATTTTGCCTTCCGCGTCGGAGCGTTGCGTCTGGTGGGTAATGAATCCGGGGACCACCTCGATCGGACAGTAACATTGCATGCTAAACATCCAGTTCATCGCCCGGGTGCGATTGGCGGAAAGACGGTCCGTGTGCAGATCGGCAGTCGCCTTGAAACTCCCGGGCTGTTCATCGTAACCAAACGGATGGGGGTACATGCCGGAGAGATACGTCCATGGACCATACGACTGTGTCGACTGCCGGCCGTCCATGACAATGTCCGGAATCTGTCTGCGCAGTTCCTCCGCGAGTCTGCGCATGCCATACCACTGGGCGTAATCGCTCGTTCCAGGGCCGAGATGCGTCCCGGCGTTCAAGTACCAATGATCGAACGAGAAGCCTCCCGCACCGGTGCGTTTCTGGAAATCCACCAGTTTGTTTATGAACCAATCCTGAAAGCTTCGTTCGCCCGTGTCCGCGCCGCTATATCCACCGGCATGCCCTTGTGTCCACGCGGTCCATTGCGGGTTCTGCATGAATGCGAGTGTTGGATACACGTAGCCCATGAGTTTGACGTTCTTTGACTTTGCGTGGTCGAGCATCTCCGTGATGGATGGATGCAGCGGATCGGTTTTGGGGTTCCATTCGTCCTTGCGGATCTTTTGTCCCATCCCGAACCACAGCACATTTTCCCACTGCCAGGCGTCCCGGTTCTCCGCGAGGCTGGAGACACTGCTATTGCCCGGGCCATAGACGATGTGGCGAATGCCAAGCGCGGCAGCGCGGTCGATGATCCTTTTGTATTCGGTTCTGCCTTCCGGCGTGCCGACGTCGATCTGGTAGTCGTTCTCACACCAGCCAACGTTGATCCGCGTGCTTTTTTCCGGCTTGAACATCAAGAACGCGCGCGCACAATCCTGAAGGGCCAGGATCTCGCCAATATCGATTTTCTCAGCCCACTCGATGGCCTTGCCGGGATCGCGCTGATAGATGTTCTCGACGACAGGCCGCGACGGGAAGAGCGTTCCGTTCAGGGGATGGATGCCAATGCACGCGCGGTCCGAGACAAACTCGCCGTCCTTGGCCTGCCACGCCATCTCGGGCTCGTATAGGAGCAAATGGGAACTATAACGAGTGGTCCATTTCATCTTGGGATTCTGAATAAGATAGAACACCCCATACCCCTGATCCTTATCGTCCGGGCTGATGAATCGATGAAGAATAGCCCAGGTCCCCCTGTGCTCCCGATCCATCTTGTGGGTATAAGCGGCGTTGTTCGGGATCACCGCCGAAAACATTTCGATCTTCTTCACGAAGAAATCCGCAGCGTCTACCCGGGACACGAAAAGCTGCTTGCTCACGAACCGCCAACCGGGCTTGAGTTCATAGCGAACCCGTAATTTCAGATTGCCGTTAATATAGGTAAAGGTAAGAGCATGGTCCTCTTTTTCCGGGCCTTTTTCCGTCCGTCCGGAGCCCGCGATACCACCCTCCGTCAAATTGACAACACATGACTCGCCTTGAAACGCGACGGTTCTGTCCATCGCGATGTCATGGATACTGAGGATGCCACCGTACTGGAATTCCACGATGATGCGATCATTCTTGAGGACCATGATTTCGGGAGGATCTGCGGAAGCGGCCACCGCCGGGATCCTTGCCAGCATAAGAATGGAACAGAACACCACTACAAGAGACGTTGACTTCATTGTTTTCTATTCTATGGATTTGCTTGGGGCGTGGACACGCAGACGGAGTAGCGGACGAACCCGGGCTTATGTAAAGAGAAAAGCGGGCTTGTTCCTGATGCCGACCGCTGGCCGGCATGCGCTTGTTGTTTTGGAGAAGTACCTGCCACTGCGGCCGGGCACACGCAGTCCCCGAAGATCTTGCCCCATGCAACAAGAAGCATATCCGCGTGAACGGCCCTTGGGGACAGATACAACCCGGCGGGTTTGAGGAAAATCACCCCAATCGGATAGTCGTCAAGATCATCGGGGCGTGAAGTTTTTCGGATCGGATTCCCGCACGCCGCACGCCACGGCCTTCGGGTTTCCGTGATTTTCCTACCACTGATCTTCGGTGGGACGCCAGGATTTGTCGGGGTCGAAGCGCTCCAATTTTTGGAAGAGGTCGAGGGTATTAGGTCCGAGATCCTTTTCGTAAACGACGCCGGTGTGGCTGACGATGAAGGTTTTCACGCCGGTGACCTGATACTCGGCGGGCGCAGCCGCGAGAGCAAAGCCGCCAATCATGGCTCCCCCGACCATGGCGCCTTCAACCATGGCTCCCCCGACCACAAAGTCCAACTGCCCCAGATGTGCGGCCGGGCCTTGTCCTTTGAGCACCTTGAAGTAGTAGCCGTGATACGGTTGTGGCTTGTTCTTTGGGGTATAACCTTGCTGCAATGCCTTGGCAATCCCCTCACCCACCGGGCCTTCCCAAGCGCCCTCGGCGTTCTGCCACGCCAGGCCGTCCTGTTTCCCCGGCGTGCTGATGATGCGCTGGGCGTACTGGTTGACCTTGGCGTCATCGTGTTTTTTTGCGGCGTATTCATGCTGCGCTTCGCAGAACCCGTGACAGATGGCGATCGCATCCAACTCGTTGGCGCCAATGCGCCGCAGCAGAATCTCCTTGATACCCGCCTTGGTGTCGAAGGACCATTTGTCCTTTTGCCTGACGATGGGAATCGGCAGCGGAAACGCATCCTCACCCACCGCAAGAATGGCTTTGTTAGGATTCTTGGGATCGACTTCGATTGCTTGCTTTTCCTTGGCTTTGGCGGCAAACGCGAGCATGCGCTCCCTGTCCATCACCGGATCTTCCGAGGCAATGATGTCGTCACTGTCCGGACCCAGAATCTCCTTGAGTGCGGGAACCTCGAAGGCCGCCGCCGCCTGAATCAGGCTTTCAACTGCCAGCTCCGGCGTATCGAACGCTTTTTGCTTTGGCACCACCGTCGCAGTGGCGTCTTTGTCGCCCTTTGCCGCCGCCTTCTTGCCGGCCGGCGGCGCCGCCTGCAAGACGAGGCAGAGGAAGCCGGAAACGAGAATCACTGGAATATATGGTTTGGTAGTATTCATAATGTTAGATTTTGTTGTCATTGGGGTATTCCTCGTCAATCGCTTGCCTGTCATTACCGGCGTCCGCCGCCGCCGCCACCGCCACGACCGCCGCCGCCGCCACCACCGCGGCTTACACCTCCGCCACCCCTGCTGCCGCCCATGCTGCTGGCGCCTCTGGAGCTGCTGGCGCGTGCGGCACTGCCACTGTAACCGCTGCCCCCTAAGGAACTTCTGCTAGAACCATATCCTGAACCCGGCGATACGTTGCGGTTGCCGATGTTGCTGCCTCCGCTGGGACGACTGGCTGGCAGAGTGCTGGGACGGTTGCCCGCGCCACCAGCTCCACCCACTCCGCCGACACCACCGGGTTTGCCCGCACCGCCAACTCCACCCACTCCGCCGACTCCACCGGGTTTGCCCGCGCCACCAGCTCCACCCACTCCGCCGACACCACCGGGTTTGCCCGCGCCACCAACTCCACCCACTCCGCCCACACCACCGGGGCGTCCCGCGCCGCCAACTCCGCCCACTCCGCCGACACCACCGGGGCGTCCCACGCCGCCAACACCACCCACGCCGCCGACACCACCGGGGCGTCCCACGCCGCCAACTCCACCCACTCCGCCGACACCACCGGGTTTACCCACGCCGCCAACTCCACCCACTCCGCCGACACCACCGGGGCGTCCCACGCCGCCAACTCCACCGATGCCACCAGGTCCATACGGAGTGCCACCGCGATGTGCCGGCGAGTGCTGCCAGTTTCCTTGGCCCTTGATATTGTTAATCCTGTTAGAATTGTTTATATAGTTATTATTATTGTTGATATTGACGTGGCAGTCGCCGCCCCATCCACAATTGTAACCCCAACCGTTGCCCCAAGCGGCACCCAGAATGAGTCCCGTCCCGAACGCAAGTCCCATTCCCGGCACGTATCCCGGATAGATATAGGACGGATAAGGATACGCGGGCGCGCCATAAACGACCACCGGATCGTATGAAGGGACATAAATCACCTCGGGGCTTGCCTGCTGAATCACAATCACCTCCTTGCCGCCTTCGACGGTCTGGGTTTCCACCTTCTGTTGGGTGCCGGTCTTCAGATTTCCCGTCCCCTGAGCCTTGGCACGCATGCGCTGGACTGCGGCAAACACATCGGTTTGCTGCGCCAGGAACGCGTTGCCCAATTCGGTCGTCCATTGGATGTTGCCCGCCAGGCGCTGCACCACATCCGGAACCGCGACCATGGACTGAATGCTCGGATCCCATGGCTGTTTCTGCACGGCATCCGCCAGCGCTTTGCCCTTCAGCGTCTTGTTCCGGTCCATCCACTGCTGCAGTTGAATGATCTCCAGCGGATAGGTGGAAGCCACCAGTGTCTGGCTCAGCACCGGATCGGGATAAAGTGCGATCGGCGCGACCAGCGAATCCAATTGATCGTTGGGAATCTTCGGCACCTCCGGCGTCGTCGTGGTCGTTGTGGTCGTCGCTACCGGTGCCTGGGCGTCCTGTCCGAAGGCTACGGACGAACCCGGGCCGAATGATGCCACCCACAAGATGGCGATGGCGCCGCGCAGGGGATGACTGGAGAATATGGATTGAGTGCCTCGTGATTTCATGACTGTTAGGGGATTGCGGATAGTGATTTCTGATAAGTTGCTTGCGTGCTTGGACTGCCAGGCAATTGTTTTCAGGGTTGTCGTCCAAGCCATCGGCTAGCGGCTTAGTGTGCAAGATAAGCTCCCCGCCCCTTTTGCCAAGGGAAATTTCGACAAATTATTTCGGCGGGAATCCGCGAATCCCAACCCGCCAAACGCGTGATTTCACGCGCAAGGAAGCTTCGGAAGATGGGGAGGTCTTCCGCTGAGACTGCGCCAATTCCCATTGACCGTGCCCACGGCGCTATTTCGTTAGAAAAACTCATGCGGACCCGGGCAATGTCACTTGCAGCACGGAGGAGTTTTCCAGCGCGGTGAGCGGGGGTGCGTCACGGGGCAGGAGGAGGCAACGGCCCATGGTGAAACGGCGGCCTGCGGTGCTTTGTAAAATTCCTTCGATGACTGATAGAACCGAAAACTTTCCGGGCTCCGGGTTGGCGATGGCTTGGCCGGCGGCGAGGGATTTTCTGGCGGTTTGGAAATACGCGCAGCTTGCGAGGATGTCGCCGTCGGGCGTATCCATGGCGGGTTCGTAATCCTGGAAATCAATACTGGCGAGGGATGGTGCGACGTGGAGGTCGCGGGGTTTGCCGTCGAGGCCGGGGCGGTTCCAATCGAAGACACGATAAGTGGTATCCGAGTTCTGTTGGATTTCGTGGATCAGAAATCCCGCGCCGATGGCATGCAGACGGCCGGAGGCGATGAAAATCGAATCACCAGGCCGCGGCCTGACCACATGGACGCAATCGGCCACGGTACCGTGGGCGATTGCGTGTTCGAAGTCCGCCCGGGTGACGCCGCGTTGCAGGCCGAGGAAAAGTTTCGCGCCGGGATCACAGGCGGCGATGAACCACATTTCGGATTTCGGTTCGCCGCCGAGCCCGGCTGCCAGATCGGCCGGCGGGTGGACTTGGATCGAGAGGTCGTCGCGCGAGTCTAACAGCTTGATGAGGATGGGAAAGCGCGGGTGGTTGCCGTATTCCGCGCCGAAGATTTCCATGCGGCGGGTGGTCCACAGGTCATGGAGTGAAGTGCCTGCGAGCGGCCCGTGATCGACAACGGATTGTTCCTTTGTGCGGTCCACGATTTCCCATGATTCGCCGTAGGGTTGATGGGGATTGGGGAGGGTCCGGTGATAGACGCGTTCGAGTTCGCGTCCGCCCCAGACGCGTTCCATGTAGAGGGGGTTGAACGTAATCGGTTCCACGCGCGGGTTATGGAAAATCCTGCGGACCTTGGCAAGGCCGAGTCCATCGACACTCAGATCAGGGGGTATTCCCCGTCCTCATCGATACCGTGCCAGCCGAGACGGCCGAAGGCGCGTAAAATCGAGGTGATGGGTTCGCCGTCTTCCTCGCCTTCGCCGTGTTCGATGGTGGCGGAGCTGCTCACACCGCTGTTGGTCATGATGCTGATCACCGTGTCGTAACATTCGAGATAGATCCAATCGCCCCAGGCCTTGGCTTCGTGGCGTGGGGTGAGGTATTCCCTGCGCAGCGCCGCGAGCACTTCTACCAGGGTGGTGGGTGGCAAGGAATCGGGAAGGCGGACGAAGGTTTCCATGAGAAAAGTGAAGAATGGGGACCAGCAATTCGTATGTAATATGAGCGCAGCTGTTCGGCAAGTCTAGGGACAATTGCAAAGACGCGCAGGAAAGTGGCGCGAGCACAGTGCGACGGTGCGCGTTGGCTGGGAGGAGCGTGGGTTTTTTTTCCGCATCGTTGGGAGCCGGTTGGAATTGGGGTGAGGCGTGTTAGCGCCAGCGGTTTTCCCGCAGGGCTTGGAACGCCTGCCACGCGAACATGCCGAGAAACAGGGAAAACAACAGGCTGTGATAAATGACATACAAGATCAAGCCGACCACGATGGAGACGATGATGGTCACCCAAAGCGTGATTCTGATGCGTTGTGGACCGAGCACGGCATTGAGCATCTGGCCGCCATCCAGCGGCAGGACCGGCAGCAGGTTGAGCACCGCCCAGACGAGACTGATCCACATGAGTGTGCCGAGGAAGTAGCCGACGTTGTGGTTCATGGCCGGCAAATAGGGAAACAGGAACCACAAGGCGAGCACTAACAGAATCTGGGTCGCCGGTCCGGCCGCCGTGACGGCGAAGCTCTGGGGCCTGGTCAAGCGCACTCCGGAATACGCGGCATAGCCGCCAAAGGCCTGCAAGGTGATTTCGCTGTAGGCGCCGAATTTCCGTGCCGTGAGGGCATGGCCGAGTTCATGGACCAGGATGGAAATGAATCCCGCCACCACGAACAGCCCGATTTCGAGGATGGCGGCTGCGGAGGTGGCTTTCAAGGCGCCACCGAGGATGACCAGTGTGATCCAGAAGAACGGTTGGACCTGAACCGGGATGCCGAAGATTGAAAACCGAACCATGCGGGCTTCTGGTAGGCGAAGTGCGACACCAACGCAAGGCCCGTAATGGACTGCGGGGAAAATGGCGCGGAATGCCGGAGCTTGACTTGTTCTTGGTATTCGGCTAGATCAGTGGCTCACGGTGGAAGCCGCGCGCTTGATTCCCTGGTACAACCGTGGGTTGAGAAACATGGTCATTTCGTTTTATTGTCAGATTGGTTTTGTCAGCGTGGTGCTCGCACTGTGTGTCACCTCGTGCACGGTTATGGCTCCGCTTGGGGAACCGGAGCGCGCACTCCACCAATGGCATGACGACTTTGGACCCGGCGAGGTTTCCGTCCACATCAGTCTGGCCGATCAAATCGCGGAGTTCGAGCGGGGTGGCCATGACATCGGTTGGTGTTACGTGGCCACCGGCAAGGAAGGTCATCGGACAAGCCCGGGCAATTACCGGATCATGGAAAAAATCGTGGACAAGTATTCGACGCACTTTGGATGGATAGAGGACGAATTTGGCAACGTGGTGAACGGCGATGCCACGCCGGGCACCCGCGTGCCCAAGGGGATGGTTTACAGGCCCTCGCCGATGCCGTATTGGATGAGGCTCACAGCACGGGGCATCGGCATGCATGGTGGCTTGATTCCGGAACCCGGGAAAACGGCGTCCCACGGGTGTATCCGGATGCCGAAGGACTTTGCGCCGGTGGTATTTGATAGCGTGGTAGTGGGAACACCCGTCACAATCACCGATGGCAAAAGCAAACGCAGATTGATGCTCGAGCACCAGCCACCGCAACCGTCACGACCGTCGGCGCGCCCGCCGCCGTGGGTGGGCAACTCGCGGGTGATTGAGACCCGCCCCCTGTCCGACTCCGGATGGTAGGCAGCCTGTGGTTCAGGGCTTTCCGGGCACGTAGAGTTCCGCTCCTTTGAACAGAACGGTGGCTTTCGTGAGATCCAGCCCGTTGAGTTCATTGAGGCGGCGCGTGTCGGTGCCATGTTGGGCCGCAAATTCACCGTAGGTCATGGATCGCTCGACCATCACCGCACGGGCCTTGATTTCGGACTTGATGGAGGAGGTCTTTTCTTGCGGAATACTCGCTTTCGGCACCACCGGGCGGGACGCGGCATTGATACCGGCCGTGGCGGTCACCGGAGGTTTCGGCGCGGTGATCGATGGCGCGGCGACTGATGGCACGGTGACTGATGGCGCGGTGGTTGATGGTGCGGTGACTGATGGCGCGGCGACTGATGGCGCGGCGACTGATGGCGCGGTGACTGATGGCGCGGTGGTTGATGGTGCGGTGACTGATGGCGCAATGACTGATGGCGCGGTGACTGATGGCGCAATGACTGATGGCGCAATGACTGATGGCGCAGTGGTTGATGGTGCGGTGACTGATGGCGCGGTGACTGATGGCGCGGTGACTGATGGCGCGGTGACTGATGGCGCGGTGACTGATGGCGCGGTAGTGGATGGCGCGGTGGTTGATGGCGCGGTGGTTGATGGCGCGGCGACTGATGGCACGGTGGTTGATGGCGCGGTGACTGATGGCGCGGCGACTGATGGCGCGGCGACTGATGGCGCGGTAGTGGATGGCGCGGCGATTGAAGCGTCGTCCCCCGTGACGTCCCCCGTGACGTCCACCGGAGGTTTGGGCGCGGCGGATGACGGCGCGGTCGCAGGTTGCGGGTTGGCAGCACTTTTCGGCGTAGAGTTCGGCTCTTTGGCGGGTATGCGGATCACCTGGCCGGGACGCAGCGCGGTGGGCTTGGCTTCCGGGTTGGCAGCAATTAACGACTCTACGGAAACGCGGTATTTTTTGGCAATGCTGACAAACATTTCGCCCTGTTGAATCGTGTGGGCATGGCCCGCCGGCGGGGCGGATGCGGGCACAGCATCACGCGCGGGGAGAACGATGGCCTTGGGCGGTTGCTCGGGATTGGCCGCTCGCAGTTGGGCGTTTTCTTGCTCCAGCCGTTGGATTTCCCGTTCCTGTTCGGCGACCTGCGTGCGCAGTGTTTCCAACTCGGTCATTGCGGATGCCGCAGACATGCCCAATCCCAGTACCAACACGCCAAACCACACGCTCGTTTTCATCGCGACATTCATACTTTGAAATTCCGGTTTTTTATCAAGAAAAAGTCAATTCCGCAGCATGGGATTTTTTTCGGGAGGAGGTGCTGATCCGGAGTTCGTGGGGGCGGTCATGCGCGACCGAGATACGAGTTATCCTCGGTTTTCACATTGATCTTCTCGCCCACATTGATGAAGAGGGGCACTTGGACGATCAAACCGGTCTGCATGACGGCCGGCTTGTAAACATTGTTGGCAGAGTCTCCTTTGACTCCATCCGAGGACTCGGTGACGGTCATGGTCATGGACAGCGGCAGATCCACGGAAACCACGATCCCGTCGGCCACCAGCAGATTGTAAAGCTGGCCTTCGATGAGATAGTTTTTCACCGATTCGATGAGGTCTTCGTAAACGACGGAATCTTCGTAGGTGTTAGGGTTGAGGAAGTGATAACCGCTGCTGTCCTTGTAGGAATACTCGTGCGGAGTGCGCTCGAGGACCACCCCTTCGATGGAATCGTTCGAGGTCATCCGCAGGTTGAAAACCTTCTTGGACGCCACGCTGCGGATCGACATCTGGACGTAGGACGCCATGCGTGGAGGAGTTTTGAGCTCGTGATCAATCACAAGGCAGACTTCGTTGTTGTGGCGGACGGCGTGTCCTTTGCGGAGGTTGATGATGGGTGTGCTGGCCATGATGTGTGGGGCGGGGATAGGCTGCGGGATGCGGCGAGGCAAGCCCGGATTTGCAGATTGGCAGACAAGTGGCAGGTGGCGGGTGGCGGGCAAAAGCACGCGCGCCACCATTCGGGGTCTTATGTTCCCGCCTCTTGCTTCCCGCCCTGCGCCCCTTGCGCGGCGACCCAGGTGGCGAGTTTCCCGTCGTCGTTGCCGGCCGCCCAGACCCACCGCAGGAAATCCGCAGGGTGGATGTCACCGTGTTTTTGGAGGAATCTCCGGTCACCGCCGCAGCCAAACATCAGGTCGGGGTCGAGTTCGCCACGGAGTTTGGCGCGGGCTTTGGCCAGAATGCGCGGCAGGTAGGTGATGCCGAAACACTCGTCGCCGAAAGTGGGCACCTCATCCCGGGTGAGGATTTTCCCGCTGGCAACGCCCTGTTGCACGGTGAGCCAATAATCGCGGCGCACTGCGGCGATCAACATCGCGGTGGTGGCCGAGGGGATGCCCTCGTCACAAAAATCCTCCACAAAATCAAAAAACTCGCGGGTTTGACAGCCAATCCCAGCCAGAAACGCCCGATCGGCGGGCGTGTAGTAGCAAGATTCAAAATCCCGGTTGCCTCCGCGATAAACGGTCACACAACGGTCAAAGAGCTCAAGAAAAGTGTCGTTCCATGTCATGCGTTTCCGATAGCACACGCGGACCCTATTGGCAAGGGAATCGCGCGCCAAGGAGCGGATGCTGGGATTTCGAATGTTGGGATTGAAATTGTCAACAGCGGCGGCAGGTGGTAAATGCACCACGTTTGAAGCGGAAGTCCTTCGGGAATCCGGCAACCACTAACAAAAACCAGCAGATGCAAACTCCAGCCTACGCGGCCCATAACGCCACGACTCCGCTCGTGCCATTCCACATGCAACGCCGGGATCCCGGCCCGCACGATGTGCAAATCGCCATTCACTATTGCGGCGTCTGTCACACCGATGTGCATATCTCCCGCAATGAATGGGGTGGCACCACCTACCCATGCGTGCCCGGTCACGAAATCATGGGCAAGGTCGTCAAAGTCGGAGCCCGCGTGAAAAAATTCCGCGAGGGCGACCCCGCCGGGGTCGGCTGTATGGTGGATTCCTGCCGCGCGTGTGATTCCTGCAAGGAGGATCTGGAACAATTTTGTGAAAAGGGGACGGTCTTTTCCTACAACTCCCCGGATTCACACCTCGGCGGCATGACTTATGGCGGATACTCCGGCAGCATCGTCGTGGATGAAGCCTTTGTGCTGCAGGTTCCCAAGCATTTGGATCTCGCCGCCGCGGCCCCGCTGCTGTGCGCGGGCATCACCACTTATTCACCCCTGCGGCAGTTTCCGGTGGTCGCGGGCCAGAAAGTCGGGATCGTGGGCCTCGGCGGACTGGGACACATGGGGGTGAAACTCGCGAAAGCCTTCGGTGCCCGGGTGGTGGTCTTCACCACTTCGCCTAACAAAATAACGGATGCCCTGCGGCTCGGTGCCGATGAAGTCGTCCTTTCCGGCAACGAGAGGGAAATGAATCAGCATCTGAATAGTTGCCACCTGATTATCGACACGGTGTCCGCGCATCACGACATCAACGCCTACCTCGCTCTTTTGAAACGCGGCGGCACACTCACCCAAGTCGGCGTGCCTGCCGATCCGCTCTCCGTACAGGTCGGCAATCTCGTCTTTGCGCGTCGCAATTTCAACGGCTCGCTGATTGGTGGCATCAAGGAAACGCAGGAGATGCTGGATTTCTGCGGCACCCACAACATCACTGCCGATATCGAACTCATCCCGATCCAGAAAATCAATGAAGCCTACGACCGCCTGATGAAAAACGACGTGAAATACCGCTTCGTCATTGATATGGCCTCGTTGGAAAAGGGTTGAGGCCCTCATAGGCCGGGCGCTCCGCGCGGCGGATGGCACCTGCCCCCCCGGGATGAGGCATGCGGTAGGGATACACCCCATAGCCGCGACGCGTTTCGTGAGGCATTGTGTCCACGAACCCCACTTCCTATGAATCCTAAAACCATCATCGCCGTCATCCTGATCGCCTTGGGATGTGTGGTGCTCGCATATGCGGGCATCACCTTCACCACGCCGGGTGAAACCATCCATTTCCTCGGCCTGCGCGTTGAAACCACCAACACCCACTTTGTCCCGCCAGTCGTCGGTGCGTTCGCACTCGTCGGCGGTATCGTGCTGCTGCTTGTGAAACCCAAGTCCGTCTGATGAACGAGAGCAAATACGTCACCGAAGAAACGATCGGACGCACACTCGTTGTCGGCCGCCCCTCTGGCAACTGCGGGAAGCAAGAATCCAATCGCCAACAAGTGCGTGCCGGTGCTATGTCATCCCCCATGAAACCGATCAGAGTTCTGTTGGCGGAAGACCACATGCTCGTGCGCGAGGGCCTGCGCAAGATGCTCGATCTGGAAACCAACATCGAAGTGCTGCAACTCATCGCCGAAGGCAAGGCCAACAAGGAAATCGCCTCGGATCTGTGCATCAGCATCAAAACCGTGGAAAAACACCGCGGCCACCTCATGGAAAAACTCGACATCCATGACACCGCCAGCCTCACCCGCTACGCGATCAGCGCCGGCATCATCGAAAGCAGCGTCCAGGTCACCATCATCTGAGCCAAGTGTCAGTCCCATGAAAGGCCCGGCATCCTGCTTGGCCGAATGTGTTATCAATGCTTTGGTACGCTTCGCCATGCGGGTTGGACTCATTCCACCGGAAGGTTGAACCACGGACATCCTCGGGACATCATCCCTTCTCTTCAGGGGCGACCGCTGTCGCGGAGTTGGTAGAAGCGTTTCGTGGCTCCGATAGCTCCTGTATGTGCCGCCATTGGCATCTTGCACCTTGGTCCGCCCGCACTTGCGCTGGCCGCCTCGTTAGTTTTAGTGCTTGCCCGGAGAACCGGTTAGCAGGGTTTCACCCCATGGCACCCGCCGCCTTCCCCGCCTAGGCTTCACTTGGAATTCGCGCAGGAAGCCACATACGGCATCGCTATCCGCACCACGGGCAACCTCCCGCCCGGTGACCCGCTGCCTGATGGGTGCTCCTTGCTACTTTTCGCCACTCGCAACCGCTGCGCTTGCATTCGCGAGTGATCCCCGGATGGCAGGGTTTCACCCCATGGACGTTTCCGCCACCATCACCTACTATGCCTCGAATCCACTCAAGGTGGAAATCCATTCGCCGCCCAAATTGACGGCGAATGAAAACCAATCAGAACCAACAAAACAGAAACATATCAAGATGAAATCACCCCAAATCAAAGGCAGCCGGAAGCACCTGAATCTCGTCATCCTCGCATTGGCCGCAGGCCTCTCCGTCGGCTGCGACAAACAGAAAACCGCGATCGATGACCACAAGGAAGCCACCAAGGAAGCGATCAACATCCGCAAGGACGAAGTGAACACCGCCGCCAAAAAGGCAACCGCCCAAACGGACGCCAACGCCAAGATCGACAAGGCGCAAATCGAGGCCAACAAGGACTCCATCCAGGCGCAGCTCGATGCCGACAAGAAGAAAGCCGACGCCGAAGCGGCCGCCGCCAAGGCCAAGCTGGATGCCGAAAACAAGTAATCCATCCATGAATCCATGATCGGACCGGATTTACTGGTGGTGCCCCTCCTCAAGTTGATCGGCGCAATCCCGGGTCATCCCGGCTACCGGAGCCGGGGATGCGTGCGCAGCGGCGGCCCCGGACTGCTGCTGGTCATTCTGCTGGTGCTGATGCTCCTGTGAAAATCCGGTCCAACCGTCCACATGCCGCAATCATGTTAGAAACCGATGCAGAATTTCTCGTTACGCTGGCAATCATGGAAGGCAAGGCAGGCTCACCCGCACGCCAGCGAACCCCCGTTGCGCGCCGACTTGTTCAGCGTCGAACAACTCGCGCTCCATGCCCGCGCGCTCGCCCTAGGCCATCAGACCGCCAGTGGCTGCAGACCTAACAGCCTGCTGGCCCAGCTCGCCGAAAACGAACGGATCATACAAACGTTCATTCGTGCGACACGGACGGCCAATCCGAACCGGCGCATCACCGCCGCCGCCGAATGGCTGCTGGATAATTTCTACCTGATAGAAGAACAGATCCAAATGGCCAGGCGCCATTTGCCCCGCGGCTACAGCCGGGAACTGCCGCGCCTGCTCGCCGGCCCGTCCGCCGGACTGCCGCGGGTCTATGACATCGTGCTCGAATTGATCGCGCATGTGGACGCGCAAATCGACGGCGAGCCGCTGGTTTCCTTCGTGGCCTCCTATCAGAAGGCGAGTTCCCTCAAGCTCGGCGAGTTATGGGCCGTGCCTATCATGCTGCGGCTGGGCCTGATCGAAAACCTGCAGCGCATCATCACCCGCCTGACCATCGCGCGGGAGGACCGCGACCTCGCGGACGTGTGGGTGAACCGTCTGCAGGACATGGCGGAAAGCAACCCGTCCCAACTCGTAGTGGTGGTGGCCGACATGGCGCGGTCCGACATCCCCCTCACCAGTGCGTTTGTCGCGGAATTCTGTCAACTTTTGTCACGCCACAGCCCGGTCCTGCATCTCGCACGCTCGTGGCTCGAACACCGGCTCACCGAACAAGGGCTGTCCATCGAACGACTCGTCGATTTGGAAAGCCAAAGCCAGGCCGCCGACCAGGTTTCGGTGAGCCACAGCATTGCCAGCCTGCGTTTCCTGAGCGCCACGGACTGGAAGGAGTTCGTGGAAACCCTCAGCCTGGTCGAGACCACCCTGAACTCCGATCCCTCGGACCATTACGCCGCAATGGACTTCGCCACCCGCGACCGCTACCGCCACGTGGTCGAGGCCATCGCCCGCCACAGCCGCCTGACGGAAGCCGAGGTGGCGCAAGTGGCGGTGCAATTGGCCGCCGACGCCGCCCGCCGCATGGGTCGCGCGGACCGCAGCGCACATGTCGGGTTCTATCTGATCGACAGGGGGTTGAAAATGTTAGAGCGCCGGGCGGAAGTGCGGTGGTCCTTGCCGACCCGCGTCGAGCGCGCCATCCAGCGCCTTCCGCTGGCATTTTATGTGGGCGGCATCGCGCTGGTGACTCTGCTCGTCACCTGCGGCTTCGTGCATCTGGCCCTGGCGCTTGGCACGCAGCGATGGATGCTCGTTTTGTTATCCCTGGTGTTTGTCCCGGGTGCCAGCCAACTGGCGGTGGCCTTGCTCAACTGGCTGTCCACCCTGCTGGTCAAACCCTGCCTGCTCCCGCGCCTCGATTATTCCTCCGGCATCGCGCCGGATTGCCGCACGATGGTGGTCGTGCCCACCATGCTCACCCACGCCGAGGGCATCGACCGCCTTATAGAATCCCTCGAAATCCACTATCTCGCCAACCGGGATGAACACCTGCATTTCGCTCTTCTAACGGACTATCGGGACGCAGATGCCGAGCACCTGCCCGGCGACCAGAAGCTGCTGCGGCGGGTGCAAACCAGCGTGGAAATGCTCAACCGCAAGTATGGGACTGGCGGACACCATTTGTTTTTCCTGTTTCACCGTCCGCGCCGCTGGAATGCCGGGGAAGGTTTGTGGATGGGTTACGAACGCAAGCGGGGTAAGCTCGAAGAGTTCAATTCCTTGTTACGGGGTGGCTCCACCGAGGTTTTTTCCAAGATCATCGGAGAGATGACGATACTCCCCTTGATCCGGTATGTCATCACGCTGGACACCGATACCCAGTTGCCGCGCGATGCCGCCCGGCGGCTCGTCGGCACCATGGCCCATCCGTTGAACCATCCGGTGTTCGATGACCCACGCGGGATTGTGACCAGCGGTTATCCGTCACGTTACAACGTGGACGTCAGCCGCCGCCACCGCTGGATGCGCGGTGACTGGCAGATCATCCAATGGCTGCTGCCGCGGGTGCCCGACACCGTACGCCAGCGCGTCGCCAATCCGCTAACCGGTCTGTCACTTTGGAAGATATTCGACAATCTCCGGCGCAGCCTGGTCCCCATTGCCCTGATGCTCTTCCTGTCAGGCGCATGGTTTCTAACACCCATGCTTGGAAAACCGGCAACGCTGCTGGTCATCTTGATCCTCACCCTGCCCGGCCTGCTGTCGTGGCTGCTCAATACTCTGCGCAAACCGCCATCCCTGCCTTGGTCCATGCATCTGCGGGAAACCACCGCTGCAGGCGGACGGCAATTCGCCCAGATCCTACTCACACTGACATTCCTCCCCTATGACGCGTTGGTCAGCGCGGATGCCATCGGCAGAACCCTGACGCGCCTGCTCGTGACGCACACCAAACTGTTGGAATGGCAAACCTCCAGTGACTTCGAACAAACCCGGCACGCCCACCTCAGCCGTTATTATGCCACCATGTGGATCGCCCCGCTGGTCGCACTCCTGTGCGGGCTTGGCTTCGTTTTGCTGCGGTCACCATACCTAACACTCGCCCTGCCTATCCTTGCGGCCTGGATCGCCGCGCCTTGGATCGCCTGGTGGATCAGCCAGCCGATCACATCCGCAGTGCCGTCTCTAACATCAGCGCAGTCGGCGTTTCTGCGCGGCCACGCGCGCAAGACCTGGCATTACTTCGAATCCCTGGTCACCGCCGGCGAAAACTGGCTGCCGCCGGACAATATCCAGGAAGTCCCATCCCCGATGATCGCCCCACGCACCTCGCCCACCAACATGGGCTTGGCGCTGTTGGCCAATCTGGCCGCCCGCGATTTCGGGTACCTGCCGGTGGCCGGCCTGATAGAACGCACGCAGAACACCCTGGCCACGATGCATCAACTCGAACGACATCGCGGACACTTCTACAATTGGTATGATACAACCGGATCGATGTCCAGTTCAACTATCAATACCGCGCCTTCGGCGTGCCGGGCATCGGCTTGAAACGCGGCCTTGACGAGGACCTGGTGATCGCCCCCTACGCCACGGTCATGGCACTGATGGTCGCGCCGGTCGCGGCTTGTGAAAACCTGCAACGCCTGGATGCCGACGGACGCTCCGGCACTTATGGGTTCTATGAAGCGGTGGATTACACGTCGGCACGCCTGCCCCCCGAAAAAACCAGTGTCACGATCCGCTCGTTCATGGCGCACCATCAGGGGATGAGCCTGCTCGCTCTAACCAATTTGATGTTTGCCAGTGCCATGCAGCGTCGTTTCATGGCCTGCCCGTTGCTCAAGGCGGCGGACTTGCTGCTGCAGGAACGTGTGCCCAAGACCGCCGCCAGCGTACTCGCCAACGATTTGACGCCTGAAATGTCCCGCACGCAGGTGGATGAAAGCGAAAACGTGATGCGTGTCTTCACCAACCCCACATCCCCGGTGCCGGAGGTGCACCTGCTTTCTAACGGGCGCTATCACGTCGTCATCAGCAGTGCCGGCGGCGGCTACAGCCGCTGGCACGACCTGGCGCTCACCCGTTGGCGCGAGGACGCCACGCGCGACCACTGGGGAACCTTTGTCTATGTGCGCGATCTGGCAACTGGTAGTTTTTTTTCCACCGCCTATCAACCGACCTGCCATGCGACGGAGTCCTACGAAGCGATTTTCACCCAGGCCCGTGCGGAGTTCCGTCAACGCCATGCCGGCCTGGAAATCCACACCGGGATATGCGTCTCTCCGGAGGATGATGTGGAGTTGCGCCGCATCACCATAACTAACAGAACAGCGGCGGCGCGCGCCATCGAGTTGACCAGTTATGCGGAAGTGGTGCTCTGGTCGTCCTCTATGAAGACGTGTCGGTTTACCGCCAATCCCTGCAGGAACAAATCACCAGTCTGATAGCTACCGGGCAGGAAGCGCAAATCATCGACCGGCCGGGTGGCATCTTTGTCAGGCGCCTCGAACAAATTTCCAGCGATGACCGCATGCTGTTGCAAGCCGTGGCCAGAATCGTGCTGGACGATGAGCGCGGATCCCTGGAGGAACAACTGGAACATCACAGGTTTTCGGGCCCGCGGGTTCCCGCGCTGGTGCCCACCCGCACCGCAACCGCGGAAACAGCCGAACCCTTGCCACCACGCGAGTTGATATTTTCCAACGATCTCGGCGGCTTCACCCGCGACGGCCACGAATATGTCATCACCCTGCACCCGGGCCAGGTGACGCCAGCCCCATGGGTCAATGTGCTGGCCAATGCCGAATTCGGCACGATGATCTCCGAGAGCGGATCGGCATACACCTGGATGGAGAACGCCCACGAATTCCGCTTGACGCCGTGGAGCAACGATCCGGTGCAGGATCCCACCGGTGAGGCGCTCTACATCCGCGATGAACAGACCGGACAGTATTGGTCGCCCACCCCCGCGCCTGTTAGAGGAGCCGCACCCTACGTGATCCGCCACGGGTTCGGCGACACCGTGTTTGAGCATACGGAAAACGGCATCGTCTCGGAGTTATGGGTCTATGTGGCGATGGACGCACCTGTGAAGTTCTCGGTGTTGAAATTACGCAACATTTCGGGGCGCGCGCGCCGCTTGTCCGTCACCTGTTATCTGGAATGGGTGTTAGGCGACCTGCGGCACAACCACCTGTTGCACGTGCGGACCGAAGTGGATATCAAGACCGGCGCGCTCTTGACGCGCAATTTCGGCAACACCGATTTCCCCGGCCGCATCGTGTTCCTCGACGTCAATGGTGGCACGCGCTCCCTCACCGGCGACCGCAAGGAGTTCATCGGCAGAAACGGCAACCTGTCACAACCGGCCGCCATGAAACGCACCGGACTTTCCGGCAAGGTCGGCGCAGGCCTCGACCCGTGCGGCGCCATGCAAGTGACCTTCGATCTGGCAAGCGGTCAGGAGCAGGAAACCAGCTTCCGCCTCGGCGTCGGCCGCAGCCCGACGGATGTGCAGAACCTCATCCATCGCTTCCGTCGCGCGGACGCCTGCCGCAGCGCGCTCGAAGGCGTCTGGTCGTATTGGAGCCGCTCCCTCTGCGCGATCAGCGTGGACTCGCCCGACCCCGCCGTGAATGTCATGGCCAACGGATGGCTGCTCTATCAGACCATCGGCAGCCGCCTTTGGGGCCGCACCGGATTCTATCAGTCCAGTGGCGCCTATGGCTTCCGCGACCAGTTGCAGGACGTGATGGCACTGGTGCATGCCGAACCCGGCCTCACCCGCGAGCATCTGCTGCGCGCCGCCGCGCGCCAATTCCGTGAGGGCGATGTCCAGCATTGGTGGCATCCCCCGTCCGGGCGCGGAGTGCGCACCCATTCGTCCGACGATTATCTGTGGTTGCCTTACGTGACCTGCCGCTATGTGGAGTGTGTGGCGGACACCGGCGTGCTCGATGAAATGATTCCCTTCCTCGAAGCCCGCCCCGTCAAGCCGGAGGAGGAAGCCTACTATGACTTGCCGAATGGTTCCGGCGAGTTCGCCACGCTTTACCAGCATTGCGTGCGGGCCATCGAACGCGGGTTGCGATTCGGCGGGCACGGGTTGCCGCTGATCGGTTGCGGGGATTGGAATGATGGCATGAACCTGATAGGCAAGGACGGTCGCGGCGAAAGCGTCTGGCTGGCGTTTTTCCTCTACGACGTGCTCATCCGCTTTGCCCGGCTGGCCCGCGCCCACAACGACGCGGCCTTCGCCGACCGCTGCGTGGCCCAGGCGCAACAACTGCAACAAAACATCGAACGGCATGCCTGGGACGGCCATTGGTACCGCCGCGCTTACTTCGACAACGGCGAAGTGTTAGGATCCCAATCCAATGCGGAATGCCAGATCGATTCCCTGCCTCAAAGCTGGGCGGTCATCAGTGGTGCCGGCGAGCCGTCCCGCTCGCGCGAGGCCATGCAAGCTGTCGATCAACGGCTCGTCCACCGCACCGCCGGACTTATTCAATTGTTTGATCCACCCTTCGACAAATCGCCGCTCAATCCGGGTTATATCAAAGGTTATATCCCCGGCGTGCGCGAAAACGGCGGCCAATACACCCACGGCGCCATCTGGACCACCATGGCCTTCGCTCTCATGGGCGATAGCCAGCACGCGTGGGATCTCTTCAATCTCCTCAATCCCGTCCGCCACGGCGCAACCGCCGGACAAATCGCCACCTACAAGATCGAACCCTACGTCGTCGCCGCCGATGTTTATGCCGTGCCACCCCACACTGGCCGGGGCGGATGGAGTTGGTATACCGGATCCGCCGCCTGGATGTACCGACTGCTCGTCGAAACCCTGTTAGGTGTGAACTTGGAGGGCGATCATTTGCGCCTCAACCCGTTGCTCCCGGACGCCTGGAACACCTTCAAAATCCACTACCGCTACCGCCAGACCGTCTATCACATCACGGTCAGCCGCCTCACCGCGGATGCCGTGGAGACCCATCTGTTATCCGTCGATGGCCAGCCCATGCCGGGCAACATCCTCCCCCTCAACGACGATCACCAGGAGCATGACGTCGCATTGCAGGTGTCATAAATAGGCGGATTCGGGATAAAATTAC
>CAISTY010000035.1 GCA_903888515.1 Akkermansiaceae bacterium
GGAAATGCGAGGTATCACGCGCGAGGCGGGCCGTGCGAAAAAGTACGGCGTTGTCCTGAAACCATCATTGCCGACGGACTTTCAGACGGGCGAGGTCCACGACGGTCCGGATGGTGGCGCCGGTTACGAGTTCGGCGAATCCGCATTTTGTTGGTTCATCTCGCCACACTGGGACGCCGGGAAGAAGATGTTTCGCCTGTGGTACATGGCAAGTAAACGCCCCGGCAGCGGACTGGCTTATGCCGAGTCGAAAGATGGAATGATCTGGACAAAGCCGCTGGTTTCCAGAAACGGCAAAAGCAACCTCGTGATCGTCAATCCCGGCGGCGGTCTCGATGGGATCAACGTGTCGATCGATTCGAGCCTCCCCCTCGGACACGCCGAGAAGTACAAAGCTGCTTACTTCTCTTACGGTGGCGAGGGAAATCACGGCACCATGACTCGCCTGGATTATTCGGCCGATGGGATCACATGGAAGTCCTACAACAACGGCAAGCCGGTGACGGGTCGGGCGGCGGATTTCAGCAATCAGATTGTCTGGGACGAAAACCGAAAATGCTATCTGCTGCTCTGCCGCGAGGACTACGGGGCGGGGGGGGGAGTTGGCGAATTGCGGGGCGTCCGAATCATGGCGCACAACAAGGACAACGATCTGATCAACCATCCGTCTGCCTGGAAGACACTGACCAAATTCATCCTGAATGATCCGGACAGGAGCATCGTTCCGGGAAGTAAAGGAACGCCACAGCGACAGATTCACACGATGCCCCTTTGGTACTACGAGGGCATCTGGTTCGCACTGACCGATGTGTTGGTTGCAACCGACGTTCCCGTGCCCGAGGGCAAGCAGGATTTCCTGACCCGTCATGAGCAGGGGGTTTGGGAATTCTATGTGGCCCCGTCACGTGATGCTATCAACTTCGATTTCGAGGTGGCTGCCTACCCTCGCAAGACTCTGATCCCGCGAGGTCCAGACGGAAGTTTCGACAAGGACTGCGTTCGTCCGCCATCGAATATCATCACCCATGACGACGAGCACTGGATCTACTACCTCGGCACCAATGAGCGTTGGGGCGCCCGTAAGTGGGACGCTCGACTGGCGCTGGCCAAGTTGCGACTTGACGGCTTTTTTTACCTTGAAGCCAAGGAAGAGCCTGGCACCGTGCTAACCAAACCGTTCGCCCTGAAGGGTGACAAGGTGCAGGTGAATGTTGACGCTGCGGGCGGTTACGTGAAGGTAGAACTGCTCGATGCCGACGGCAGTGAGATCCCTGGTTTCTCAGGCGATGCCGCCAAACTGTATCGCGATCCAGACAAGCTGCGTTTGGAGCCGGAATGGTACGGCCAAGCGGACCTTTCGTCGCTGAAAGGCAAACAAGTGCGGCTGCGATTCACGCTGAAAAACGCGAAAATCTACGCCTTCCAGATTCGGCAGTCCGAGCATGCAAAGTAATCATGAAAGCCCATGTGCGGAAAACGGGGTCCGCGCATCGCGACAAATGAGGATAGACGCGGGAGCGGCAATGGTAGAGAAGATGGCATGACGCGGACGTTGAGATTCCAGTATCCGGGAGCGGTGTATCATGTCATGGCCCGTGGCGATGGCGGGAAGATGGTGTTTGAAACCGACGATGACCGCTTGGTTTTTCTGAAGCGGCTGTAAGAGTCAATGAACTGGTTGAATTGTTGCAATGCGCGGACCCCCAGAGATGAGGATTTTTAACAGAAGGACGCGAAGCTCGCGAAGGAAGAGCTGCTTGCGTGTTGTATCATCCTTCGCGTCCTTTGCGGGCTTCTGTTCAAACCATGGAGATATTGGACGCGCGGGGATTGGGGGGTAATGAGGATTTTTTAACAGAAGGACGCGAAGCTCGCGAAGGAAGAGCTGCTTGCGTGTTGTATAA
>CAISTY010000036.1 GCA_903888515.1 Akkermansiaceae bacterium
GATCGAAGTCGCGCCAGCCAATCCCAACCGTGGCGGCTCCCAGACTCTGCTGGTAGAGGTTCGCGAGGGTGCGGACGACGGGCCATTCCGATGCGTTTGCGTCGGTGCGCCCCTGTTTGTCGCAGAGGTCGTTGGTAAACACCGTGGACATTTCCGGGATGAGGAGTTTTTGGGAATCATAGAGAAGCAGGCCCGCCTCGGCCTGGTTGTTGCCGATGAACTTGGCGTCGGTCGTCGCGTCGAGAAAGAGCATGCCGCTCTGCAGGGGAGGCGCCCCGGGAAAGTCCGTGGGGTACACCGCCTGGAAAAGGCCATTGCTCGTCGTCACATCCTTGATGCTCTGCGCTCCCTGGGTTGTGGTGACGCGAATGCGAACCGGAATGGCCCCCTGGTCGCGAGTTTCGCCCAGAAGAGTAATCGGGCCGGATGTGACATCGCGGACGGCCGAGGGCTTGAGGGTCGGTTCCAGACTGATGGGACGAAGGCGGGCAAGGCTCAGGTCGTCGCACCAGATTTCGCCTGTAACGGCATCGCTGTTATGGAATATCATCACGTCCATCGACTTCGCGTCGATCGGGACGGTGAAGTCCACATGTTGTTTCTCCCATGTGTTTTTCGTCTCGGTTGCGACAAGGCCGTATTGTCCGAGAAATATTCCGGTTGGGCTGTTGGTGGTGTCCGGATTTCCGGAAAAGAACCGAACGGCCACGAGGATCCCATCGGCGGTGACATTGTTGTACTGCCAGTACCATTGGAAGCGCATCGAGGCGCCCGGAAGGGCATGCCGCGCATGGGACCGCCAATGCGCACCGATGCCGCTGGTTGTGCTGTTGTCCGCCACGTAGAGCGCGTGGGTGGCGGACACGCTTTTGGCTGTGCTCCATTCCGTAATACCCGCCGGGCGATAGGGACTGTGGTGCCAGTAGGTCGGCTCACCAACCGCAACAGTGTCTTCGACCGTGGCGTTGGGAAGAACGTTGCCCGTGAGCATTTCCCCATGGGCGGCGAAGCAAGTGGTCAAAACGGCGATGACGATGATAAGTCGGGTGATTCTTCCGATCATGCTTTTGGGCTCTCCTGTCAGGAAAAGTAGCGGGCGACAGGAGTTAGTACCCAGCGCCGATTGCGACACCATAGGACGGGAGAAGCCAGATGTCAACCAACCCTCCTGTGCCGATGCGTTTGGCGAGAACCGGTTCGACCAGTGCGGCCACCGGGAGATCGGAGGACTGCTTCCGGGATAGGGCCGTCCGGCCCAAAGGCCGGACGACGCCCCCCAACAGAACCGGACGAGCGCAACTAACATATACGGTTCCTCAAGCTACAGTTCGCCCCCAGGCTATCTTTCACCGTCAGTGTGACACACATATCCGGGCTCATGTCCCGGATATGTTTCAGGCGACAGGAATGAGCCGCATCGTTCAATCATCTCGTTCGGAGTTTCAGTATCCCACCGCCAGTCCGTCCTTCCGTGACTCGGTCGCACCGTAATAGACCTTGTTGACAGGATCTAACATAATTGCCTGGTAACCGCCGAACGCGCCGGTTGATGTCTGGCCGAGGCGGTGGCCGAGCCTGCGCAGGCCGGCAAGTGTTTCCTCGCTGAAACCTTCTTCCAGGTTGCACGTGCCGCCGTCGGTCACCCGGGTGCCGCTTGGCTCGCTGGAGCCGGTGTGATAGATGCGCGGGGCGTCGCCGGCTTCCTGGAGGGTCATGCCGAAATCACTGAGATTCACGCGCACCTGCACATGGCCTTGCGGCTGCATGTCGCCGCCCATCACGCCGAAGCTCATCCATGGCTTGCCATCCCGTGTGACAAACGCCGGGATGATCGTGTGAAACGGGCGCTTGTGCGGCGCATAGGAGTTCGGGTGCCTGTCATCCACGATGTTGAAGCCCTCGCCCCGGTCCTGGAGACAGAACC
>CAISTY010000037.1 GCA_903888515.1 Akkermansiaceae bacterium
GCCGCGCCCACGGACTGGAGCCCGAAACCTATCTGACCGAAGTCATCAAACGTCTACCCCACGACGCGACTCCCGCGCAAGCCGCGGAACTGACTCCCGCCCGCATCGCCGCCGCCCGGCACGCCGCTGCCGAGCAAGTCGTCTGACCAACCCCCGCGCCTAAATCCAGGCCTTGGCCATGGGGATGATTTTAGGACGCTTACTGTCCACCGGCTCAACAAATGCCTCTATGGCGGCGGTTTCCAACTCAAGGACGCGGTGGTGTCCACAGATGTAGGTCCCAAACTAGCCATGACGCAGCGACTGCAAGGAGCACGAGGATGCCGATAAAGATCTTCATATTGTGCGCATAATTTCGCCTAACGACAGAACTGAGCGACGCGGGCGACCCAGCGCGTCCGCATTGACAACTGACGCGGCCCGCCCGCGTTCGCTCTAGTGATTTTGTTAGGCGACTTGGTTTTCATGTTCAACGAGGCACCGGGGCTAGCTCCGATAGAAGGAGTAAGAATGCCTCGGCGGCATGCCAGGTGTGCGGTGGGGAGTTGCGGATTTTAACGAGAGCGGGGGAGACAAGCTTAAGACCATCGTAGCGAGCTTCGCTGGCGCGCTCTTCCCACGTCAGCGGGTAGTCGTGATTGCTCAGCGGGCTTTTTTTGGTGCCGTGAAAATGGTCGCAGGCCCAGCCGAGATACGGATACCTGCCGCGGTCGTCGCTGTCTTTTCCAGCGACGTGTTGCTCCCGGTAGTCCATCCAGAAAAGCGCGCTGTAGCCGTCGGCAACTTTGGGGACGATGTAGGGGTCGGGCAGGCCGAGGGCGCGCAGGCCGTATTTCAGCCACTTGGTCTGATAGACGGGGTGGTCGGCGAAATCGGAACGACCGTGGATGTATTTGCCCGTGGAATCGCTCCTCTCAAAGCGCGGCACTTCGGCGAGCACCTTGGGCACGAGTGGGTGGTTCTTGTCGGAAACAAGCGAGATGAGAAAGAGGGCCTGCCCCAGATTGTCCGCCTCTGTCTCGCCCTTGTTGTTCCGATCAAATGGTTCGCGGAGGCCGAGAATCCACGGCTTCAGCAGTTCAAGGTTGCCCGTCTCCTTGAATGCCAGCGCCATCATCGCACCGTCTCGATACCAAGGCTTTTCATAGACGAAGAAGTTCGGCACCGGCCCGGCCTCGGTGATGTTGACGAGCAACTCTTGATGCAGGACGCGCAGGACGCGCGGGAATCTTTTCCCTTTGAAGTCCGGCAGATTCACCGGCGATCGGGTTCCGTCCAGTGCTGCGCGTTGTCCGCCATGTTCGATCCACACGGCTTCAGAATCCTCTCGCAGCGTGAGCGAGCCGCCATCCTCAGTCTCAATCCAAACGGTGTAGTCCGGCGGCACAATGATTTCCTGGCGCACCTTCCACCTTTGCAATTCACGCCCACTTCTTGCGTCGAAAAGGATGCCGTCGCGGTAAAGGAGTTTTGTGCGCGCGCCCATTCCGAAAAGGAAGAACTTCACGTCAGGCAGCTCACGGGCACCGCCATGCTCGTCACGACAAGTTTTCAGTTCCGCCCGATAGTCCGTCAGCGATTGCGCGTGCGGCTCTCCAGCGTGCATGGACGAAGCCGCTAGGAAGGCGGCAAGACATAAGACTCGGAACGTGGTTTTCATGGGAAGATGTGTGGAGTCGCCTAACGTAAAAGGTGATGCGGCGGCGGGCTGGACTCCACATCCAAACTGAGAGCTTATCGCCGTCGCCTCCACCGCCTTGTTCGGTCTTGGCTTGTGCGGGTCCGGGACCACCGAGCCTTGCCTAAGACGCGACTCTGGCAAACACGGCCCGCCACGGCAAGCGAGAAGTTCGGGTCGGTCGAAATATCTTCGCGGCGCTCTCGCGGGAAAGTCTCAGTGCCTGTCTGAAAATCACCGCTGGCAAGCTTCAAGAGAATCTCGCGCAAAGGCGCAAAGTATGGGTTTCCTCAATTCATTCCCCTCTTTCTTTGCGCCTTGGCGGCTTTGCGCGAGTCCCTCTTCTTCCCAATATCCAAGTATAAGAATTGGCGCGGCGGGGACAATTCTTTTTCTTATTCTTTGTGACCCAACGTTGATGTCCTGCCGCCGGATCATGGCGGGGAGGTTGGGATTGATGTTGTGGGGTTCATGCCGGGCGGCAGGGACGTCTTGTTCGGTTTCTGGAGTCACAATCAACATCCGCCACCTCCTTCAGGATAGATCGCCACAAGGCGGTCATTCTCGTCGAAAAAGAAAATTCGTTGGTCGTCACACTCCATTAGGGCGATTGTTGCGCGTGAATAACGCCTGAAATGCAATCCCAGCTTCGATTCATCACTGAAATCCATACCCGGCCATGTGTCCGCTAGAATTCGCCTTGCTTGCGCGGCGCGGGTCACCCGATAGAGGGTATTCCCATAGGGAGAGTCCTTAGACTTGCCGGATTCGGAAAGAGAACGAATCACAGCCTTCCTGAGCATCGGGCCATCCATGAACTTGCATGTCTCATAGCTCTCGCCGAGAGCAGCAATTACCTCGACACATGAACGACTTGGTTCACTGTCGGGTCGTCTGTGGCGATGCTCTGAATTCGTACGTCAAATTTGAAGGCCAGGATCTGTCCATCGAGGTAATCCTCGAAAGCAGCAACTACTTCATCTCTGGCGGTGCGATCTATCATCTTCTTGGGCCATAACGTCAAAGAGCACGCAACCCTATCAGCGAGGGCGAGCGTCAATCACGGGGTTGAGGTTAAATCTACGGAAGATCATGTAAACAGGGCGGCTGATAGGGGTTGCTGTGTCTCGGCTTGTTCTGCCGATTGGTAGCTCGCCGTCGAATTCTGAGTAAAACTAGTCCAATCAAAAAGAAGAACACAGATGGAAGCCAGAGAGGTATTGCAACTATTGAGATTTGTCCGCGAGACGAATCATCGGAATCCCACGTGTTGTCGTTGTGCCAGAAACCGTAACTATTCCAAAAAGAAGTAACGCCCCATACCCAAGGCGTGACATCGTCATGAGATACGCTCCAAGTCCTAAATTTAACTCCGATCATGGAATGTGATTTGTAAATACTGCCACGACTTTCTCGCGGAATCTTCAGCATACCCGAATCGTTAGCGCGAAACAGGCGAATTCCGTTCGCACCCCATCCAAAAGAAATAACGTGACCACTGTAAGTGTTGTCTGCGACTCGAATATAATTTCTGTATTCGATTCCTTCATCGAGTGCTTGGCTCCTTGCGAGAAGGAGGATTGAAACAAACGCGAATGCGAAGCTCAATATGCAGAGCACGGTTTTCATTTTTTGCAGAACAGTTTTATTATACCGCGCGCGGCAATTGTCCTTCTTATACAGCGTGCGGTATAAGAAGGGACAAATGCCGCCCGGGAGTCCAGACTTTGTCCATCGCCGCCGTGAAGCGGCGTCAGACAATCCCCGTCTATCGACCCCGCTGAATTTCCGCAAGAGAATTCCTGGGGCACGGGCATTCCTGCCCGTGTTTTAGAAAAGACACAGGCAGGAATGCCTGTGCTCCCAAAAACCTTTCGTGAAGTTTCGTGAATTTCGTGGTTCAACTCTTCCTCTTGCCATCTTCCTCTTCCAACAAAAAATCCTCTTCTCTTCCAACAGAAAAACTCTTCCTTGGCGTGCTTTGCGCCTTGGCGGTTAATCATTTCTTGAATGAATGCGGCGGGCAAGATTCCCGCGCTCCTTGACGCCACGGCCCGCGCCCTTCCATCCTCAATCCTCAATCCTCAATCCTCAATCTCTTAAAGCTCCGCTGCAATCGCGGGATGGTAGTCAATCCTCATTGGCAACACCTTTCTCATCTGTGATTGATGGGCCGAAGAACCCGCGCGGAGCTCCTCCGTTTCCTCTGTTTGCTCCTGTGAAAAACTCATTGGGATCGTTACGTCGGAGAGCGGAGAGGAAAGCAACGGGCGGGCCGCCCTGAAGCTCAGGCCGGTTGTCCGTAGTAGGCGCCGGGTCCGTGTTTGCGGAAGAAATGCTTGGCGAGCAGATGGTCCGGTGCCGGTGGCGCGGACGGATCGAGCGCGAGTGTTTTGAGCGCCATGTCCGCGACGATTTCGAGGGCGAGCGCGGTCTCGACGGCCTTGGCACCCGTGGGGCCCCAGGTGAAGGGGCCGTGGTTTCTAACAAGCACGGCCGGCACCTCCAGCGGATTGAGCCCGGCGAAGCGCTCGACAATCACCGTGCCGGTTTCCCATTCGTAGGCACCGGCGACTTCCGCCGGGGTCATCGTCCGGGTGACCGGCACCGGGCCGTTGAAATAATCGCAGTGGGTGGTGCCGAGACACGGCAGGTCGCGACCGGCCTGGGCAAAGGCAACCGCGCAGCGCGAGTGGGTGTGGACCACCGCGCGGATGCCCGGGAAGTTCAGATAGAGATGGCGGTGGGTGGGCGTGTCCGATGACGGCCGCAGGTCACCTTCGAGGATATTGCCGTCATAATCGAGCACCACGATGTGTGAACTACGGAGTTCCCCGTAGCTCACACCGCTGGGCTTGATGGCGAACACGCGCCGCTCGGGATCGGCCACGGAAACATTGCCGAACGTGAGGTCCACCAACCCGGTTTTGGGCAGGTCGAGGTTGGCCGTCAGGCATTCCTCCTTGAGGGCTTGATAGCTCATTGGGGAAGTCATTAGTCAATGGTCATTGGTCACTAGCAAGGATTCTGCACTTTGCTTGCTCTTTGCCAGTGACAGATGATCCGTGACCGGTGACCGGCTTCACCCTTGGATGCCTTGGGCGAGATGATAGTAGAGATCGGCCAGACGGAGTTCGGTCTTGTAGCACCGGAGACGGGTGTCCTCATCAATCACGCTGAGTTCGATCTTCGCCATTTCCGCAAGATCTTCAAGATGCTCGCTGGTGAGTGCGTAGGAAAGCGCAGTGTGGTGGGCGCCACCGGCATAGATCCAGGCGGCGGTGGCCGTCTTGAGATCGGGCAGGGGTTTCCACAGCACGCGGGCGACCGGCAGCTTCGGCAACGGTTGTTGCGGGGCCACGCATTCGACTTCGTTGACGAGGAACCGGTGGCGGCTTCCGAGGTCGATGATCGAGCCGTTGACGGCCTTGCCGGCGGCGCAATCAAACACCATGCGGCAGGGATCCTCCTTGCCGCCGATGCCGAGGGCATGGATTTCAATCTTCGGCACTTCGGAGGCGATGGATGGGCAGATTTCCAACATGTGCGCGCCGAGAATGAGCGGGTTGGCGGGATCCAGATGATAGGTGTAGTCCTCCATGAAGGTGGTGCCACCCTTGAGCCCATGAGCCATGACCTTCATGATCCTGACGAGCGCGGCGGTTTTCCAATCGCCTTCGCCCGAGAAACCATAACCGTCTTCCATCAGACGCTGCACGGCGAGACCGGGCAGTTGCTTCATGCCGTGGAGATCCTCAAAGGTCGTGGTGAATGCGGTGAAGCCGCCTTCTTCTAACAAAGCGCGCAAACCGATTTCGATGGCTGCGGAATCCCGCAACGACTGATGGCGCGCGGCACCTTTCTGCAACTCCGGCGCGACGCGGTAATTCTTTTCGTAGAGCGCGCACAGGGCGTCCACTTGTGCATCGGTGGCGGCGTTGACTTTCGCCACCAGATCACCGACGCCGAAGGTGTTCACTTCCCAACCGAAGCGGATTTGCGCGGAAACCTTGTCGCCTTCCGTCACGGAAACGTGGCGCATGTTGTCGCCGATGCGGGCCAGCTTGAGAGTGCGTGAGGCGTACCAACCGCGGGCGGCGCGCGCCCATGCGGCAAGGCGCTCGTGGACTTCCTTGTCTTCCCAATGACCGACCACCGCTTTGCGCGGCAGGCGCAGGCGGGCACCGATGTGACCGAACTCGCGGCCGCCGTGGGCGGTCTGGTTCAGGTTCATGAAATCCATGTCGATGCTCTCCCACGGGATGTCGCGGTTGAACTGGGTGTGCAGGTCCGCCAGCGGCTTGCGCAGGATTTGCAGGCCTTCAATCCACATCTTCGCCGGCGAAAACGTGTGCATCCAAGCAACGATGCCGACGCAGTTTGGGCAGGAGTTCGCATCAATGGCAAACTGGGTGATCTCCGCGGAGGACTTGAGCACGGGCTTGAACACCACCTTGTGCGGCAGACTGCCGGCGGCGTTGAATGAATCCACCAAAACCTTGGCGTGTTCATCCACTTTCTTGAGGGCTTCCGGCCCGTAGAGGTGCTGGGAACCGGTGACGAACCAGATTTCGAGATGGGCGAATTTGTTGATGTCTGACATAAGTTTGTGGGGTGGGGTGTTAGTGGGATTGTTGGGCTTTGAGAGCAAGAAGATCTTTCATGACGTGACCGAGGTCGGCGGATTTGGCAATACCGCCGAAGGAATCGTGCAGCTCGCGATAGAGAGTGTAAAGTTGCTGATAGATGGCCTGGTTTTCCGGGATTGGCTTGTAACTGATGTCCTTCAACCCGGTCATCGCGGCTTGCGCGGTCTTGAAATCCGCATGCGCGCCGGCGATCACGGCCGCGCCGATGGCGGATCCCAGCGCGCACGATTGCGCGGACCGCGACAGCCTCATTTCACAACCGGTCACATCCGCGTAAATCTGCATGAGCAGCGGGTTCTTCTCGGCGATGCCGCCCGAACACACGATGCGCTCGACAGGCACGCCGTATTCGCGGATGCGGTCAACGATGGCGCGAGCTCCATAGGCGGTGCCTTCCACCAAGGCCCGATAGATTTCGGCGCGGCTGGTGTAGAGCGTCTGCCCTAACAGCAGGCCGGTGAGCAGTTGGTCCACGAGGATGGTGCGGTTGCCGTTGTTCCAATCCAGCGCAAGCAGGCCGGATTGGCCGGGCTTGAGGGCGGCGGCTTCCGTGGTCAGCGGACCATGCAGCGTGGCGTCCTCCAGCACGCCTTCGACAAACCATTTGAAAATGTCGCCCACCGCTGATTGGCCGGCTTCGACGCCGAAGTATCCGGGGAGAATCGCGCCTTTGACGATGCCGCAAATGCCGGGGATGTCGGCCACTGTTTTATCGGCGGAAACCACCGCGCAATCACAGGTGGATGTGCCGATGACCTTGACCAGCGTGCCTTCATCCACTCCACATCCAATGGCACCGTAGTGCACATCCATTTCACCAATGGCGATCGGTATGCCCACCGGCAACCCGAGTTTTTCCGCCCATGCCGCACACAGATGGCCGGCGATGGCCGAGGCGTCGTGCGCCTTGTCATAGAGGCGGCCACGCAAGCCCGCCAGCGCGGGATCCAGGGCTGATAGAAACTCCTCATCCGGCAGCCCGCCCCAATCCTCGGCGTAAAGCGCCTTGTGGCCCGCCATGCAAACACCACGCTGGATTTTCGCGGGATCGGTCACGCCGGCGAGCACGGCCGGCACGAAATCCGATAGTTCTACCCACGAATAGGCCGCAGCAAACACTTCCGGGTCCACCTTGAGGCAATGCCAGACTTTCGCCCAGAACCATTCCGACGAATAGGTGCCGCCGATTTTCGCCATGTATTGCGGGCGGAGTTTGCGCGCGGTGGCGGTGATGGCGGCCGCTTCGGGAATGCTGGTGTGGTCTTTCCACAACCAACACTGGGCGTTAGGGTTTTTCGCGAAGCGCGGGTCATTGGCTAACGGAATGTTCCGCGCGTCCACCGGAATCGGGCTGGACCCCGTGCCGTCCATGCCTATCCCTATCACTTGGTCCGCCGTAAACGCGGGCTCCGCCTTGCGCGCCGCCTCCAGCGCTAACAAAGTCGCCTGCTCCAGCGCGAACACATAGTCCGCCGGACATTGCCGCGCCAGATGGTGATCCGCCGGATTGAGCAGGATTCCCTGGTTTCCCGACGGGTAATCCACCACCGCCGTGCCGATTTCGCGGCCGTTTGTACAATCCACCACCAGCGCGCGCGCTGAGTTGGTCCCGTAATCCAATCCTATCGTGAAGGGCATGATGGGTGGTTCAGTAAAGAACCCGGCTCAATTCGGGAAGCGACAATTGATATGACAGTCATATTTAGGGCTGGACGCCCACCATTTCCCGGCTATCAGTGGTGCATGTCACAGCCCTCAATGGCCGATGTCGCCAAGGCGGTCGGTGTTTCCAAAAACACGGTAAGCCTCGCCTTGCAAGGCAGCCCGAAAGTCGCCGAGCCAACCCGCAAAGCGATTGTGGCAAAGGCGGATGCGATGGGCTACCGCCCGAACCCCACGGTGGCCCACCTCATGGCACAGTTGCGGCAAAACCGCGCACTCGGTTATCAAGGTACGCTGGCAATGATCAACGCCCACAAGGCGCGCGACGCGCTCACCCGCCACCCGACCCTGCCGGCCTACGTCCAGGGTGCCAACCAACGTGCGCGGCAACTTGGCTATCAGTTGGATGAGTTCTGGCTGCACGAGCCGGACATGCCGGTGGCACGCTGGGCGGCGATCTTCCGCGCCCGCAATATCCGCGGCATCATCATCATCGGCATGATGGAACACAACCGGCTGCCCGCGCGACTGGCCCCACTGTGGGATGAATTTTCCGCCGTGACAACCGGCGTGCGGACCCGCGATCCCGCACTTTCTTTCGCCTGTAGCGACCAACATGCGCTCGCGCTGGAGGCCTTTGAAAAGGCGGTGGCGCTGGGATACCGCCGGCCCGCGCTGGTGTTGGATGGCGTGATCGACGAGTTGATCGAAGGGCGCTTCACCGCGGGATTCCTCACCGGCCAAAGCCGTTTGGTGCCCGTACACCAACGGACGCAGCCGTTCTATGAGGTCGCTGCAGCCCGCCTTGATCGCTCGGTCTTTTCCAAGTGGCTGGAAACTAACAACCCGGACGTGATCTTCACGCTCTATCATGAGGTGCAACGTTGGCTTCACGATCTCGGCTTGCAGGTGCCCAGGGACATCGGCCTCATCCAATACGAATGGCGGGCCGACCACGATCAATGGGCGGGCATGGACCAGCGCAACGATCTGGTAGGCAAAGCGGCGCTGGACATGCTCATTTCCATGATCCACCACCACGAACGCGGCGTGCCCGATCACCCGCGCGCCACCATGATCGGTTGCCATTGGGTCGATGGCTCCACCGTGCAATGCCAGACCCCGGTCTCGGCCCGCGCCTCATAATGCTATTGTTGAGAACCATTGTTGAGGGTTGCTTTTTTGAAAAAAAACCCTTAATTCCGCGCGTCCCAATCTTCCCGCCATGATGATCTTCCGCATCCACGCCCGCTGCTTGGCCACCATGTTCGTTGCCCTGCTGCTCGCGAATTGCGCCCACCAGAAACCGGTCGCGCCTATCAGCAAGGACGGAAAACCCATCAATCCCCACCCGGTCGGCACTTACGATTATTTCAAAGCGGAACCCTCCTATCCGAAAACCTACAACGTCTGGACCAACCAGGAGTTGTTGTCCCGCACCAACCCGAACAACTCCCACATCAGGATCGACCTCGCCACCCAGCGCGGGTTCCTCATGAACGGCGAGGAGGTGGCCATCGACTATCCGATCTGCTCGGGTATCAAAAGCCGCCCCACCCCCACCGGCACCTTCTACATCCTCGAAAAAGTCGTCGACAAACGCTCTAACCGTTACGGCATCTATTACGACGCCTCAGGCAATGTCACCAACAGCAACGCCGACGCCATCCTCGATCCGCTGCCCGAAGGAGGCCGCTTCGAGGGCGCCAAAATGCATAATTGGATGCGCCTGACCCAGGACGGCGTCGGCCACCATATCGGCCCCGTCCGCCGCTACCCGGCATCCCACGCCTGCGTCCGCGGCCCCGCCAAAACCATCCCCATCGTCTATGAAAAAGTCAAGGAGGGCACCTGCGTCATCATCGAGTGAGCCATACCTCCCTATCCCTCGGAATCAAGAGTACTGGGGCTGCTCCATGTGTGTGCTTGCTTTTCCTGCCACCAGAGCCAGGCGAGCAGGATGTAGTAGGCGGTGAATTCGGCGACCTTGTTCCAATACCGGATGGGTGCGTCGCTGCCGTGGCAACCGCAGGAAATGTCGAGTTGTTGGATCCAAGCCCAGCCGATACAGACGCAAAACACCAGCACCAGACCAGCAAGGGTGAGGATGGCACCGCGGCGCAGGGTTTCCAACCATAGGCAGGCGCCCGCGAAAATCTCGAACCACGGCACGGTATAGGCTGCGATGGCGTCGAGCGGCGGGCCGACGAGTTGGTAGTTGGCGATGTCGCGGGTGAAACGCTCGAGTCCGGAGCCGAAGATTTTCACGGCGCCGCTGTAGATGAACCAGAGGCCCAGCAACACCCGGGCGATCATGGCCAGCGCTGCGATTCGGGATGCGGTTTTCATCGGTGGAATTGTAGCGGCGCAACATGAGCGGCGCCGAGGGATGGGGTGTGAGGAACGCACATGCCGAAGCAAGCTAACATGCGACGGTCAGCTACTACTATGCGTTAGATAGAGGCGTTGGGCTTTGGCTTCAAGGTTGTGGGGTTTGCCGTTATTTGCCGCCTGGGTATCCGCGAGAAGTTCGTCGCGGAACTTGGCGATGATCGCCTCGACCGGCCAGCTCGACGCCTCGCCGAAGGCGCAGACCGTACGGCCGTCGATCTGCCAGGCGATGCTTTCGAGTGTTGCCAGATCCTGCGGGCTGGCGTCGCCGGTGACCATGCGGTCCGAGATTTTTTTCATCCAGGCGGATCCTTCGCGGCATGGTGTGCACTGGCCGCAGGATTCGTGGGCATAGAAGGCATTCAAGTTATTGAGGACCCAGGACATTTTCCGTGAATCGTCGATGACGATCACACCGCCGGAGCCGGCCATCGAGCCGCAGGCGGCGAGCGTGTCGAAATCCAGCGGGATATCCCAGAATGCGAGTTGGCGTTCGCTGCCGTCGGGGTTTTTCAGGGTGAAGGATTCATCGCAGCGGAGGATTTTCGAGGACGATCCGCCGGGGATGACGGCCTTGAATGCGCGTCCGTCTTTGGGTCCGCCGCAGAGGTCGTAGAGCAATTCGCGCAGGGTGAGTTTGCCGACCTCGACTTCGAAATAACCGGGAGTCATCACATCCCCGGAGACGCAGAGGATGCGGGTGCCGGTGTTGCGGGCCACGCCGAGGTTGGCGTAGGCGTCACCGCCCATGCGGACGATGTGTTTCACATGGCACAGCGTCTCGACATTGTTGACGATGGTAGGGCACATGTAGAGGCCGAGCGCAGCCGGAAAAAACGGCGGCTTGATGCGCGGGTACGGGCGCTTGCCTTCCAGCGATTCGATGAGACCGGTTTCCTCGCCGCAGATATAGGCACCGGCGCCGCGGTGCACGTATATCTCCACGTCGAAGCCGGAGCCAAGCACGTTGTTGCCGACGAAATTGCGGTCGCGGGCCTCCCTGATCGCCTGTTCCATGATGCGGGCGGCGGCGGGAAACTCCTCGCGGAGATAGATATATGCGGTGTGTGCGCCCACCGCATAAGCGGTGATCACCATGCCCTCGATGAGCTGGTGCGGATCCTGATGGAGAATATAACGGTCCTTGAAGGTGCCGGGCTCTGATTCGTCACCATTGCAAATCAGATAGACCGGCTTCGTGTTGTTGGAAGGAATGAAGGTCCACTTCATGCCGGTCGGGAAACCCGCGCCGCCGCGGCCGCGCAGGCCGGATTTCTTCACTTCTGCGGTGATGTTCCCGGGCTGCATGGCGACGGCCTTGTGCAAATCCTGATAGCCGCCGTCGCGCAGATAACAATCGATGGACGGATCCCAGCCGACGCGGTCCACATTTTTGAAAATGAGCCGGTATTCCCGCGGGTGAGGTGGCTTGGTGTAGGTGATCATGCGGGGGAAAACTCCGGCGCATTATGGTCAGGGAATTCGAGCGCGCAAAACCCAATTTTGCATGAATCGCAGGGGTGTTTCACCGTTTACGACGATGCTTGGGTTTTGGCGGTAGTTTGCGTGCGGTTGGCGGGCCGGCTTTGGCGGCCGGTTTGGGTTTGGGTTTGCCGTGGTGTTTGTGAGTGACGGCCGGGCGGGGATTCAGCGGGCGGGTGCCTGCGGTGGTCGGTGGACCGGCGATGGAGAAATCGACAAAGCGTTTTTCGAGGTCGAGGCCGGTGACGTGGAGCGGGATGCGCATGCCGAGTTGGACGACCTTGCCATCCGAGGACACCCAGGCCGAGCGATGGGCTTCAAGGCGCCATCGACCGGTCGGCAAGTCCTCGCGTTTGACCACGCCGCGGATGCCCATGTCGGGGATTTCCACCATCAGGCCCATCGGGCGGACGTCGGTGATCAGACCATCGAACACGTGCGGATCCTTCATCTCGGCCACGCGTTGCAGGTAATCAAAAAGTTTGATCTGCTTCGTCTCGTTTTCGGCCTCCGCCGAGGTCCGTTCGGTGTCCGAGATATGACGGGAGATTTCCCGCAAATCCGCTTGCGGCGGCGTGCGGTCGGGGCGCGGCGGCGGATTGCCTAACAGCGGCTGGAGAGCGCGGTGGACCACCAGGTCGGCATAGCGGCGGATGGGGCTGGTGAAATGGCAATAGTCACTTTTGTTTAGGCCGTAGTGGCCGATGGGTTCGGCGGCATAGGCGGCACGTTTGAGGCTCTTGAGCAGGCCGAGTTTGATGATGTGTTCCTCGGGGCTGCCCTTGGTGGCGTCTAACAATTTTTGGATGTGGGCGCGGTTGGTTAGATCGCCGGGGCGGTAGCCGTGGAGTTTGGCGACCTCGGTATACTCCATGAGGCGCGAGGGATCGGGCTGCTCGTGGATGCGATAGATGGCGGGCTTCATGCGCTCGCGCAGGATGCGGGCGACGGCTTCATTGGCGGCCAGCATGCATTCCTCGACGAGTTGGTGGCTCGCGGTGTGGATGACCGGATCGGCGGCGACCGCGCGGCCATGTTCGTCGAGGCGGATGTGGATTTCCGGCATATCGAGATCGAGCGCGCCGTTTTGGAAACGATTGCGGCGCAGGGTCGCGGCAAGTTTCCAGCCTTCCCTGACCATGGATGCGAGTTGCGGGTCCGAGCCATCCGGGGCGGGGTTGCCGTCGAGAATGGCCTGGGCTTGTTCGTAGGAAAGCTTGGCCCGGCTGTGGATCACCGCATCGATGAATCGCGCCTTGGTGATTTCCCCCTTGGCGGAGATGTCTAACAAAGCGCATTTTGTCAGGCGGTCCACATGCGGTTTGAGCGAACAGATGCCGTTGCTGAGTTCGACGGGCAACATCGGCAGCACGCGGTCCACGAGATAGGTGGAGTTGCCGCGTGCGATGGCTTCCCGGTCCATGGCACTGCCGGGTTTGATGTAGTGCGAGACATCGGCGATATGCACGGCGAGTGTCCATCCATCACGGGTTTTTTCCAACCAAATCGCGTCGTCGTGGTCCTTCGCGTCGGCGGGGTCGATGGTGATGACGAGTTGCTCGCGCCAATCGGTGCGGCGGGTGATTTCGGCAGGTTCGGTGGTTTCGGGCACGCCGCGTGCTTCGGCGAGCACGTCATCCGGAAACGAAGTGCGGAGGCCGAAACGATGAATCACGGAAATCATCTCCACACCGGGGTCGCCCGGCCAGCCGAGCACTTCAAGGATCCTGCCGCGTGGCGTGGTGGTGGCATCGTTCCAATGATCCAGCGCGACGACGACTAACTGTCCGGGCAGGGCGGTGGTGTCGCCGACGAGGTCAATGATGCCATCGACGGCCTTGTCGTCGCACTCGATCCAGCCGAAGTTGCCCTTTTTCCTGAACACGCCGACGAGGCGGCCGGAGCGGCGGCTGAGGATGGTATCGACCTTGCCGCGCAACTCCTCTGATGCATCCGCCAGGCGTGCCGGGCGGGCGTGGACAGACCGCTTGGGGGCGGGTCGTTGCAGGGAAACGAGCACCCGGTCCCCCTCCAGTGCGGTGCCGGTGTCCCGGCGCGGGATGTGGATGCGGGAAAGCGCGGTGAGATCCAAGCCGGTGGCGAGATTGGTCGCGTCGGTCATGTCCGGGAAGAACAACGCGTGACCCTTGGGATGGAATTTGAGGGTGCCGGTGAGAGCGTTTCCGGGTTTCGAGCGGAGCATGACTGGAGCTTGCCGCCAGCCGGTGCGCACCGCAACCGCAAAGGTGAAAATTAAAAATGGTTGCACGCCACTCGATCTGGAGTTGGGTGTGTGCGGAACGGATACGAATGGCTCCGGCATTTTTTCCGAGAGACCGTACATTTGTATTGGCTCCGCATTCAGAAAACCACATCCTGACGCCGCCATGCAAACTCCATCTTTCCGCCGCGAGCGCGGCTTCACCTTGGTCGAACTCCTCGTTGTCATCGCGATCATCGCGGTGCTGGCCGCCGCAGGATTTGCCGCCGGTCAAGCCGCCATTCAACGAGCCAGAAAAGTCACAGCACTGAACACCTGCTCCGCCCTCGAAGGTGCCGTGAACTATTTCTTCTCCGAATATAGTTGCATGCCGAAGGAACTGACCGACGACCCCGCCATCGCACTGAATACGACAACCGACATCGAGTTCCTCAATGTGTTGCTCGGGCTGCCCGAAACCTCCAACCCACCCTTGAACACCCGCTCAATCCGCTTCCTCACCGTCAAGGAAGGCAAGGCCAAGAAAAACGGTTTGATTTACAACACCACAGTCGACAAGGTCACCGGCCTGTTTGATCCTTGGGGCGGCGCATATTATGTGATGCTGGACGGCAACTTCGACGAAAAAATCAAGGTCAAGCCGGCCGCCACATCGGCTCAGGTCACGCTGAACAATCGCAGGGTCGCCGTCTGGTCCAATGGCGCCGACGGCGTCAGCGGCGTCGGCGGCAAAGTGACCGATGACGTCAAGACTTGGTAGCGATGCATCACCGAACCACTTCGGTGCCGATGCCGCCATCGGTGAAAATCTCCAGCAGCAGCGCGTGCGGCAGGCGGCCATCCACGAAGTGAACCTTGCTCACACCGGCGTTTAGCGCGTCCACGGCACTGCGGATTTTCGGCAGCATGCCGCCGGAAATGGTGCCATCGGCGATGAACTCATCCGCCTCGGCGCAAGTGACCGAATGGATCAGCGAGGACGGATCCAACGGGTCGGCGAGCAGCCCGGACACATCGGATAGATAGACGAGTTTCACGACGCGCAGTTCCTTGGCGAGGGCGGCGGCGGCGAGGTCGGCATTGATATTGAGTGGCCGGCCGGTGGCCGGTTCCATCGCCAGCGGGGAAATCACCGGGACGATGCCGGCTTGTTGGGCTGCGGCCATGGGCGCGAGTTGGCAACCCACCACTTCGCCGACGCGCCCGATGTCCACGCGGTTGCCAGCGGCATCGGTGCCGTGGGTTTTTTTGCCGAGAAACACCTCGTTGCCGGAAATGCCGAGCGCCTGACCACCGAAATCACGAATCATGCGTACCAGACCGGGATTGATTTCCTCGCCCAGCACGCGTGCCACAATGTCAATGGCCGCATCCGTAGTGACACGCAATCCGCCGACGAATTCCGGCTGCAGGCCGGCTTGTTCCATGGCGACGGAAATCGCCTTGCCGCCCCCGTGCACGACTATCGGATAGATGCCGGCCACTTCGAGGAAGACGATGTCACGCATGACCCGCGCGACCACATCGGGGTCTTCCATCGCGGCCCCCCCCATTTTGATGAGGAAGGTCTGACCGCGGAACGCCTGCAGGTAAGGCAGGGCTTCTATCAGGGCTTTGGCTTTGTCGATCGCTTGCACGGCGCGAAAACTAACGCGCCGGTCACGCCGGTGCAAAGCGCAAACATGACCCAGACAAAAGCAACGCCTGCTTGAAGCCCTGAATAAAAAACCCGGGCGCAACCCGCGGCTCTCCGCGCGAGGTCGCACCGCGATGCGGATGCGGATCAGCGCTTGGAGAATTGGAAACGCTTGCGGGCACCCGGTTGACCGGATTTTTTGCGTTCCTTCATGCGGGGATCGCGGGTCAGGTATCCGAGCGGCTTGACGATCTTGCGATTCTCCGGGTCCACTCGGGTGAGCGAGCGGGAAATCGCGTGGCGGATGGCAATGGCTTGGGCATGCGTGCCGCCACCCTTGATGACCACCATGACATCGAACTTGTTCATCAACGACGCTGCTTGGAACGGAGCCAGGATGGCGTTTTGGAGTTCGATAGTCGGGAGATATTCTTCGAACGGGCGTTCGTTGATGGTGATCTGGCCCGTGCCTTCGGTCATCCAGACGCGGGCAACAGCGGTTTTGCGGCGGCCGGTGGCGCTATGAGTAGTGGTGGCGGTCATTGGAAAAAAACGGAAATAATGGGATTAGCGGATGGCGTAGACAACGGGCTGTTGGGCTTCATGCGGATGATCCGCCCCGGCATAAACCTTGAGTTTGCCGTATTGGCTGCGACCCAGACGCGTCTTGGGAAGCATGCCCCAGACCGCCCGTTCAACGAGCAGGATAGGCCGGCGTTCGCGCACCAGACGCGGGGTTTCCACCTTCTGGCCGCCGACATAGCCGGAAAACCGGGTGTAAAGCTTCATGGTCTCCTTGGTCCCGGTGAACACCACTTGGTCTGCATTGATCACCACGACAAAATCGCCGGTATCAATGTGGGTGGTGAAAATCGGTTTGTGCTTGCCACGCAGGAGGCGCGCGGCCTCAACGGCAACTTGACCCAGGACCTTGCCTTTGGCGTCGATCACATACCACTTGCGCTCGACTTCGTGAGGCTTGGCAGAAAATGTCTTCATGTGCTTGGATGAAAAAATGACTCCGCAGGCGAAGCGCATGCGAAGGGGCACGCAAGCTAGGGAGCGGATTTCAGAGTGTCAACTGGGAAATTTCGGGATTTTTTGTCGGCCTTGGGTTCACGGTTTGAAGATGGGAAATCCCGAGGCCGGCCGGACTTCCACCGGTGGCTCGAGGGTGATGGTGGCCGTGTCGTTCACGCAGTAGGGCCCGTACGCGATGGGGATGACTGTCAGGCAGACCATCTGCTCACCCGCTTCCACCTCCCTTGCGACATGCAGGATGACCGCACAGTGAGGATTCTTTTTCACCGAGAGGATGTCACCGGGCTGGAAATGCCGCGCGGCGTTGGTGTCCAGGGTGGGGACAACATATTCGATGAGCACCGGAAAGGGCGCGGGTTTCGTGAAGTCATCGGGTTTCACCAATGCCCGCCCACGGATGACGAATCCAGCGGGCAGAAAGTCGGACCTGCCGAGTTTGCGGACTTTGTCCACCTGATAGTCGCCCTCAATGTAGGTGATGACCTGCGGCCGGGAAAAATTGGTGAGGTAGTTCCTCGCGAGCTGGGAATTCACTCGCACCAGAGGGTCGCCGGTGAGGGCGGAAAACTGACTGTAAAGACCCTTGGGGTCGAGCAACTTTCCGTTAGGTGCGTCGAGAGCGGTGTAGTGCTTCAACTGCGGCAGGCGGCCGATTTTACGCAGTATTTCGTAGTTGCGAGGGATCTCCGGATTGCCGAAAACGTGCAGGCAAATCCCCCAACTGATGACCGCAAAACACAGCGCGAGGGCATTGGCCAGCAACCACCAGAAATAAGGAGGACGTCCGGGAACAGGTTCTTCGACGATGCGGGACATGGTGGATTTGCGGAGGATCATCCGGGAAACCGGGACAATCTAGGCGGATTTTCCAAGATTTGAAACCGCAAATCCGGGGACCATTCGCAATCCTCTGGATTCCGGATGATTGAAAACGGTTATCATGTATGTAAGAATCGTCTTGACGCGTCAGTACCTTGCCGTTTTATTCCGCCCGCTTACGGACTTTCCGCTGCGCCCACATACTGGACGAGGTGTCTCCGGATTTTTCGTCACAAGCCATTGATTCCATGTCTCCCTCCATACATTCAGCCAAGAAGCCTGCCGCCAAAAAGGCAACGAAAGCCGCAGCGAAAACGGTTCCCGTGATCCCGTCCGCCCCTGCGGTCAAGGATCCGCCCGTCAAAGTCCCGCTGCAATCCCCAGCCCGGACGGAAACCACGCCTGCTTCCAAGCCTGCCGCGAAAAAGGACACGAAAACTGCGGTGAAATCGCCGGCCGTGGCCCCGCCCGCCGTCCCGGCCCTGCCGTCCGTCCTGCCCGCCGCCAAGGAACCCAAGACCGCCAAGGAACCCAAGACCGCCAAGGAACCCGGAGAGACCTTGGTGGCAGCCAAGCCTTCCTCGAGATCCTCCAGATCCTCCAAAACCGCGGATGCCCCCAAGCGCCGGATCGACACCCCTGAAATTCAAGAGAAAATCCGCGAACTCATCAAGCTCGCCAAGGAGCAGGACTATCTCACCTACGACGACATCAACGAGATCCTGCCGAACGATCTGGTCGATCCGGATGACGTCGAGGCGATCATGGAGCGTCTCCGCAACATGGAGTTCGATGTCATCGATGCCTCCGAGGTGGACCGCTACAAGGACAAGAAGCGCGATGAGGGCGACGGCGACGAGGAGGAACTCAAAGCCGACCAGAAACTCGACATCCTCGACGACCCGGTGCGGATGTATCTCAAACAGATGGGTCAGGTGCCGCTGCTGACGCGCGAGCAGGAGGTGGAGATTTCCAAACGCATCGAAGACGCCGAAATCGAAGTGGCCCGCCACCTCCACCTCTTCGGCTTCGTCACCGACTTGTATCTCGAACTTGCCGACAAACTCAACAAGGGCAAGGAGCGCTTCGACCGCGTGATTCTCGATAAGAAAATCGAATCCCGCGAACGCTATATGAAGGGCCTGCCGAAACTGTGCGATCAGTTGAAGCAACTCCATCAGGAAAACGATGCCTATTTCCGCCAGCTTTCCGTCAAGAAACCGCGCGGCAGGAAAAAAATCGAAGAGGAATTCCAGAAAAACCTCCAGACGCTCAACCGCGTGTTCATCCGCTTCTATTACAAACAGAAAGTCGTCGAGGACTTCTGCGAACAAGTGGACGACTACATGCAGAAGTTCTGGAGATACGGCCGCAAACTTCAAGCCGATCCCGACGACAAGGAATTCCAGACCAAACTCCGCGAACTCCAACAACGCTTGTGGCATACCCAGGAAAGCTTCGAGGAAACTAACAAAAAACTCCGCCACTGGCTCAAGGAAGCGCTCCGGGCCAAAACCGAAATGGTGGAGGCCAATCTGCGCCTGGTGATTTCCATCGCCAAAAAATACACCAACCGCGGCCTGTCGTTTCTCGACCTCATCCAGGAAGGCAATATGGGCCTGATGAAAGCCGTCGAGAAATTCGAATACCGCCGCGGCTACAAGTTTTCGACGTATGCCACATGGTGGATCCGCCAGGCGATCACACGCTCGATTGCCGACCAGGCACGCACCATCCGCATACCGGTGCACATGATCGAGACGATCAACAAGTTGATGCGCGTGCAAAAGCAACTCGTGCAGGAATACGGCCGCGAGCCGTCGCCAGAGGAAATCGCCGAGGAAATCCACCTCCCCGTCGAACGGGTCCGCGCCGTGCTCAAGATGGCCCAGCAGCCGATCTCGCTGCAGGCCCCGGTCGGTGATTCGGATGACACCTCGTTCGGCGATTTCATCGAGGACAAGTCCGCCGACAACCCGATGGAGGAAGCTGGGTTCTCGATGCTCAAGGAGAAGATCAAGGATGTGTTGGATACTCTAACCGAGCGCGAGCGTGAAGTGCTCGAACAACGTTTCGGCCTCAAGGACGGCTACAGCCGCACGCTTGAGGAAGTCGGCCGACAGTTCCAGGTCACCCGTGAGCGGATCCGTCAGATCGAAGCCAAGGCGCTGCGCAAAATGCGCCACCCCACCCGCATCCGCAAACTGGAAGGATTCATCGAACTGCCCGGAGCATAGATTGTAGCGGCGGTCTGTGACCGTCGCGTGCTCAATTTTACCATTTTTTAATGATGGTGTTTTTGACCGTAGGCGGTCCGCCAGATATTAAAGCGGTATAAACGGACTCAATGCAAGCCACACTCATTCCATTCAATAAACAAGGCGTGTTGCCGCCGCCCGGCAAAATCTTCCGCCGGGAAGGTGTAAGATTGTGAGATTCAGTTCTTGACCCGGATCGGGCTTTCCGATAGGCCCTTTTGGTGGTGATGAAAGGCGGCAACCGGATTCCTGTTCCTTGACCGCACCCGGCGCGGGTGCCTGCACATCGGCGTTGTGCGCCGAGCCAAGCAAGGCGCTTCTTGTCAGGTGAAAGACCTGATGTTTCAAAACCTAGCCAGTAGAAACTACCGAGTGTTGCAGTTATGTTAGCTAACCCATTGGAAAACCGCGGAAGGCACCGCGTGAACAA